>DASTDQ010000148.1:0-28445 GCA_035710305.1 Vicinamibacterales bacterium
CTGCCCCCTGCCCCCTGCCCCCTACTAAAAGTCGTGCGCGTCCACAGCGGCATCTCCCTGGACCGCCTCGACACGCTCGGCGCGAACCGAGATCACGCCGTCCTGGTGCTGCAACACGCCTTCGACCATCAGGAATGGCTGCCGGACCACCGTCGTCCGGTCACGATCGTAGAGATCGGGCCGGATGATGATGTTCGAGATGCCCGTCTCGTCCTCGAGCGTGAGGAAGACGAAGCCCTTGGCCGTGCCCGGCCGCTGGCGCGTAATGACCATGCCGGCCACCCGCACGCGGCGGCCGTCGCGCGCGCGCGGTAGATCGGAGGCCCGAAGCACGCCGCGCAGCGCCAGCTCGCTGCGGCGCAGCGCCATCGGGTGCGGACCGATCGTCAACCCCATCCCGGCGTAATCGGCTTGCAGGCGCTCGGCGGCATCCATGACTGGAAGCGGACTCTGGGCGCCCGGCTCTGGGCTCTTGGCTTTCGGTTCCTGGGAGTTGGAAGTTGGGAGTTGGGAGTTGATCTCCTGTCCACCGAATAGTTCGCCTGCCGGCCGCACCGATCGCTCCACCTGCCAGAGCGCGCTCCGCCGCTCGTTGGTGAACGCATTGAGCGCGCCGATGTCGGCCAGCGTCGTCAGCTCGTCGCGACGCAAACCGGTCCGCTGGACGACGTCTTCGATCGAACGGAAGCGCCCGACCGGCTGGAGCGGAACCGTCCACTCGTGCGAGCAGATGTTGCAGTAGTAAGAACGTGAAGGGGGCAGGGGGCAGGGGGCAGGGGACAGGGCTGATTGAGGCCTGGGGCCTTCACGGACAATCTCTATCATCGACTCGTCGTCGGCGCCGCATTTGGGACACAACGGCGCGGGCGCAATCGTTTTCGTCCTGTCGACAGCAGCCATCGCCTGACCTGCGTCCTTTCGCAAACCGTTCACGTACATGAAGCCGATGCGGATCCCGCCGTCCTCCTCGACGCGGCAGAGCCAGTCGGACTGCTGTACGTCGATCGGATGGAAGCGGACGCCGCGGCGCTGCGCGTCCTTGACGAGCGTCGCAGGGTGATAGAAGCCCATCGGCTGGTTGTTGAGGAGCGCCGCGTAGAACGCGGATGAGTAGTGCGCTTTCAGGTACGCGCTCGCATACGCCAGCAGCGCGAAGCTGGCCGCGTGCGATTCGGGGAATCCATAGAGCGCAAACGAGGTGATCGAGGTGACTATCCGCTCCGCTGTCTCGCCGGTGATGCCGTTGCGCGACATTCCCTCGCGGAGCTGCACCTCGATCTGCTTCATCCGCTTCTCCGAGCGCTTGAAGCCCATCGCGCGCCGCAGCTCCTCTGCCTGCCCGCCGGTGAATCCGGCGGCCACCATCGCCATCCGCAGCAACTGCTCCTGGAAGAGCGGCACGCCCAGCGTGCGCGCCAGCACCGGCTCGAGCGACGGGTGCAGCGGGACGACCGGCTCCCGTCCCGCCCGGCGGTTGAGATAGGGGTGCACCATCTGCCCGACGATCGGGCCGGGACGAATGATCGCCACCTCCACGACCAGGTCGTAGAAGCAGGTCGGCTTCAGCCGCGGGAGCGTCGCCATCTGCGCGCGCGACTCGACCTGGAAGACGCCGACGGTGTCGGCCTTCTGCAACATGTCGTAGACAGCGGGATCATCCGGCGGTAAATGAGCGAGATCGATCCGACTCAATCCTGAGACAGCCCTGTCCCCTGCCCCCTGCCCCCTGCCCCCTTCGGTGTTCACCACCTCGATGGCGTCCTGCAGCACCGCCATCATGCCGAGGCCGAGCAGATCGACCTTGACGATGCCCATGTCGGCGCAGTCGTCCTTGTCCCACTGGACGACCACGCGGTCCGGCATGCTCGCGGGCTCGAGCGGCACCACCGAATCGAGCGCTCCCTGCGACACCACCATCCCGCCGGAATGCTGGCCGAGATGCCGGGGCAGGTCCTGGATGGCCGTCCACAGGTCGGCGAACGCCCGCACGCGCGGCATGTCGAGCGAAAGACCCGCGGCCTCCATGTTGCGCGCGAGCGTCTCGTGCGGGTCGGCGAACTCGAAGTTGTGCATGACCTTGGCGAGCCGATCGATCCGGCCCTCGTCGAGCGACAACGCCTTGCCCACTTCGCGCGCCGCGCTGCGGCTGCGATAGGTGATGACGTTGGCCGTCATGGCCGCGCCGAGCCGGCCGTATTTCTCGTACACGTGCTGGATGACGCGCTCGCGCCGATCGCCGCTCGGCAAATCGAGATCGATGTCGGGCCATTCCCCGCGCTCCTCAGACAGGAAGCGCTCGAACAGCAGCTCCATCCTGATGGGATCGACCGCGGTGATCCCGAGGCTGTAGCAGACGGCGCTGTTGGCCGCCGACCCGCGGCCCTGCACGAGGATGTTCTGCTGGCGGCAGTAGTTGACGATGTCCCAGACGATCAGGAAGTAGCCGGCGAGATCGAGCTTCTCGATGAGGTCGAGCTCGCGGGCGATCTGCGCACGCGCCTTGTCGTGATAGGGCCGGTACCGGTCGCGCGCGCCGGCCTCTGCGACGTGGCGGAGGAACGACGCCGCCGTTTCGCCGGACGGCACCGGATACGCCGGAAACCGATACCCCAGATCGGCCATCGTGTACTCGAGCCGCTCGGCCAGCGCCACGGTTCCCTTCAGCGCATCCTTGCGATCGGCGAACAGCTCGGCCATCACCTCGGGCGACTTGAGGTACCGCTCGGCATTACGCGCCAGGCGGCGCCCCGCCTCGTCGAGCGTCGTGTGATGGCGCACGCACGTGAGCACGTCGAACAGCGGGCGGTCGGCGGCCGTGGCCATGCGCACGTCGTTGGTGGCGATCGTCGGGACGCGGTAGGCGCCCGCCAGCTCGGTGAGCGCCGCGATGTCCGATTCCTCGTCACGCATGTGGTGACGCTGCAGCTCCACGCACACGTTGGCCCGCCCGAAGAGGCCGACGAGCCGATCGAGCAGCCCGCCTACGCCGTGCTGCCGCACGTCGAGCACGGGCCGGCCGGCCAGCGCCACGAGGCCGGCCGTGAAGCCGTCGAGCTCCTCGAGGGCGAGCGCTCCCTCGCCCTTGCACCCCACCGCGCAAGCGTGCGCGGCGGGGACCCCGCCCTTCGGCGCACGCAGCTTCATGCGGGTCACGAGGCGGCATAAATTTTTGTAACCCTCTGACGATGCCACCAGTACAGGAAGCCGCCATCGAGCAGGCCTCAGGGCCCAGGCCTCAGGCCTCAGGGCTTGTCCAGGCCTCAGGCCTTTTCCCTTGCCCAGCCCTGAGGCCTGAGGCCCGAGGCCTGAGGCCTGAATGGTGAGTTCGGCACCGACGATCGGGCGGAGCCCCGCCTGCTTCGCGGCCTTGTGAAAGCGCGGCGCCCCGTAGACGCCGTCAGCATCGAGGAGCGCAAGCGCGGGATAGTCGAGCGCCGCCGCGCGCTCGATGAGCGACTCGGGCAGCGAAGCACCCTGGAGGAAGCTGAACGCGGACGCGGCATGGAGCTCGATGTACATAAAGGCCTCAGGGCCCAGGCCTCAGGCCTCAGCCTTCTGTTAATCGAACACCCCCTCCAGCAACCATCGGTTCGTGTTGCGCTCGCGGAGCAGCCGATAGGTGACACCGCCCGTGAGCGCCACGTCCCATTCGTCGCGATCCCAGGGCTCGGGTTCCCACCAGCCTCCCGATGTCCGCCACGGCCCCGCGCACGATTCCACTCTCCCGCCGCTCAACCCGCGCCGCATCGACATGAGACTCGAGGGTCGTCCGTGCTCCGCCTGCACGCGGACCGGAACGGGGTGACGGAAGCGCCGAAGCGCGACGACCGGCATGGGCGAGGACGGCACAGCCGTTAACCACAGAGGCACAGAGGGCACAGAGATATTTTTTCCTCTGTGTTCTCTGTGTCTCTGTGGTTGACGTCCGTCGTGGGACAGCGATGTATCCGATGGAGCAAACGGCTTCATCGCGAACACGCCCGGCTGCCACGAGTCGACCACCACTGGCGATCCGCAGCGCGTCTCGCCCATGAGTGCCTGAAGGCGGGCCATCAGCGTGGATATGTGTTCCGGCGACGGCAGCGCGCGCGACAGCAGCGACCACTGCACGATGCGGGCGGGTGTGGGATCCACGGCCACCGTCACCCGATCGATCGCGGCGGGAGGCGGATGCGACTCGAGATCGAGCAGCGCAAGCGTGCGCAGCGTGCGCGCGTCGCGGATCGGGAACGGCAGCTGCAACGATCGCTCGAAGACGTCGCGCGCGACGCCGGCGGTCTTGACGAGATCGAGACGCACATGGAGGACGGCCGCCCCCCTGTCGCGCTGCTCGAGATGGGCCGAGAGCGGCTCCATCAGCCGTCCCAGCACGAACGACAACGGCTCGATTTCCTCGATCGGCCACTCGAGCTCGAGCGACTGCTCGAACCGCTCCTCGGGCACGGCAGGCACCAGCGGACGCGGATCCTCCCCGCGCGCCAGCCGCTGCCATTCCGTCCCGTCATGGCCGAGACGGGATGCGACCTCGTCGGAAGGCAGCGCCGCGAGATCACCCAGCGTCCTCAGCCCCCAGCGGCGGAGCGTGGACAGCTGCTCGATCGGATCACGAACATTTTTCTCCGTGCCTCTGTGTCTCCGTGGTGGACGTCCGTCTTGGGAGTTGGGAGTTGGCCTTCGACTGTCGCTCAGGCCACCCCGAGCATGGTCGAGGGGTGGGAGTTGGGAGTTGACGGCGTCCGGATGGATCGCGGTCAGCAGGGCGATGGGCAGCGCGGCCAGAGTCGCGGCCTCGGTGCCCGGCTCGACGACGGTGAGCCCCGCGCGATGCCGCACCAGCAGCCGTGCCGCGGTCCGCGTGCCGGCAATGGCCACGCGCACGCGCACCCCGCGATCGGCGGCCGTGCGGCGCATGTGTTCGGCGATTGTCCGCGCATCGCCAAACAACCGCGTCAGGCCGCTCAGATCGAGGAGAACGTCCCGCGGTGTGTCGATTTCGATGCGCGGCGAAAACTCGCGCGCGACGTCCGCCAATACTCCAGGCGGGGTTCCTTCCGGTCCATGCAGCGCGCCAAACATGATGTCAATGCGAGCATCGGGTCGTGATGACGACGTTCCCGTCGATCCGCTTCCGCGGCGACACGACACGCACGCTGACGTCGGCCCCCAGCAGGCGGCGGCTGCGAATGGAGTCGCCGGCCCATGTCGAACGTCCCGCAAGCGACAACGTCAGCCCGCCGGCGCTGCGCGCCAGCGGTTCCTCCGTCAGGAGGACACATGCCGTGTCCCTCCCTTCGATCGCGCGCTGCACGCGCGGCCATGTCGTGAACGGAATCTGCCTGAGCTCGCGGGGCGGCGCGTCCGCCAGATCGATGGCGACGATGCCGAACCCGCCCGCCTGCAGGACCAGATTAAGCGCCTTCAGCGCGCGGTCAAGAGCACGATCACGAACCACGGAGACGCGGAGACACGGAGATTCTTGATTGTTTTCCTCCGCGCCTCCGTGACTCCGTGGTTTGTGATCCCCGATCACTGACTGGCCGCGGATCCACAACAGCCGATCGAGATCCACGCCGGCTGCCGCGGCAGACGCCACATCCAGCCGATCGAAGGTATCGACATACGCGGCAATCTCCCCCCGCCGCGTGGCCGCTGCCATGAATTGCAGAAGCAGCGTCGTCCGGCCCGACGAGCAGGGCCCCGACAACTCCGACAGCTGCCCTCGAGGAAGGCCCCCGTGCAGGCAGGCGTCGATGGACGCTACATCCATGGGCGCCAGCGACGATGGATCCGCTCGCTCGAGCGTCGGCAGCGCGTCTGTCAGCGTGCGATCGAGCTTGCGCGCACGCAGGGCGGATTGAAGGACCGCAACAGCAGGGTTGGTCATGACATTCGCTCTATTTTCGCCAACACTATATGCGAACTTCCTTAGGCGATCAAGAGGCGAATATCGATGAATTCAGGCGTATTCCAAGCGGTTAAGACGCGTCTCGTCGAAAAATACCGTGAGGACGAGCGACGGCCACACCTGCACCAGAAGCCGATCGAACGACGTCGTGACATGCCATGTGATGTCGAATGGCGTGGTCAAGTAGGCGAGGCAATAACCGACGAACATCAGCGCGACGAGGGCGGCCATCATCCGCATGGCCCCGCCACCCACGACGGACAGCCAGACTGCGGCCAGCGCCAGAAGCGGAATGATGCCGGCAAGCGGCGCACCCCAGCGCCAGAGGTGTTGGGCCATCAACGACGCCGTCACGGCATAACGCTCCGTGTCGGACAACAGACCCGCATAGACCAGCGGGGACTGTGCGAACCACGAGGAAGGAGGCGCCAGGGCGAGCTTGAACCACGCGAGTGCGGCGAGCATCGGCGCACCGCCAGCGATCCACCACGAGAGCCATCGCCCCCCGCCACGGCGCACGGTCACAACGGCGACAAGCAGCAACATCACCAGAACGAAGACGAGCCCTTCGTTCTTCGTCCATGCCGCCATGGCTCCCGCCCCGCCGGACACCAGCGCCGCCGTGCGCGAGGTCTCCCGCCCGGCCAGTACACCCTCACGTCCACACGCCGCCGCCAGTGACACCACCATGAAGCAGGCGATCGGAACATCGGCACACAGCGACGGAATCTGGACGAGAAACGATCCGGCGCCGGCGAGCAGCGCCCCGGCAATCCAGGCCCGGGGACGCTCGAGACCGATCGTCGACATGACGATGGTCACGGTGGTAACCCCGAAGACGATCGCGACTATCGCCGGACCTGCCGTCGTGTCGTGTCCGGCGTAGGCCCACACGCGAGCCACCGACGCCGGCAGCAGCAGCGGATAGCCGGGCTGCGACCAATCGACCATCAGCAGGTCGCGCCATCGGTCGCCGCCGCTGAAGAGAAACCGCGCGTGCAGATTCCAGATAGCCCAGGCGTCCCAGTCCCCATGGGGCGCAACCCGGAAAGACGTCGCGACGACTCCGAGCGCGATCGCCGCAACCGCAGCAAACACGAGGCGGACGATCCAGTCGAGACCGTTCAACGATCGCGCGTGGACCGGCGGATGCGTGTGCGACACCGACCGGGCGTTCCGGCGCCAGAGCCACCAGCCGGTCGTGCCGACGATCGCCCAGATCACGACGTCGGTCACGACGAAGATTCCGTCACGCGGCGTCAGGCCCGAGGCAATGAGACCGGCCGTCGTGACCGAAGACACCCCGATGCCGAGGCACAGGGCCAGCGCGGCCGCCGCGGCACGGGATCGGCCGCAGGCGCTGCGGAGCGACGGCGCGAACAGCACGATCGCGGAGGCGGGAACGAGCAGTGCGATCGCCTCGCGGATCACCTGATCAGCTTTCGATACAAGCGATGACCTTCAGGGGAGCTGGCAACGAGCGCAAACCCGGCGAGACGCTCGTCCCGATCCGGATGTGCGGCGCCCTGAGCCACGATGAGAAGATCCACGTCGGTTCGACGAGCGACGAGGCGAGGCGCGAACGCATACTGTGCCACGTAGTAATCGCGGATGTCGTCCGGGCTGTCGGGGTGCTCGTAGTGCCTCAGGAAGCCGATGTCGCCGGAGGCGGGCGCCGACGCCGCCAGCGCGCGGAACCCCGCCTCGAGCGCCGTCACTCGATCTGGACCGCGCGCGGCGGCCGCCTGCCATGCGGAGACGACCGACACCAGGGCCCACAGGAGCACAAGGCCGCCCAGAGCGCGCGGCGCCAAGGGACGCATCGCGGCCAGAGTGTACAATTCCTCGTTCGGTGTTTGATCGTTCTCGAACCCAGGCGTCCACTCCCTCATCCGACGAATCGGTGACTGCGGGAACGGTAGCGGGGCCGGGCCCGCCCGCCTCGCGCGGGCTGGCGCGGCTCGGCGCTGCGCTCGGCCACCGCGATTTCCGCATCCTCTGGTGCGGAGCGTTCCTGTCGACCATCGGCACGTGGGTGCAGAAGGTCGCCCAGAACTGGCTCGTGCTGACGATCACCGGCACCTCCTCGGCCTTCTTCCTGGGCCTCGATTCATTCCTGGGGGAGCTGCCCATCCTGCTCTTCACGCTCGTCGGCGGCGTCATCGCGGACCGGCACGATCGACGACGGCTCCTGCTGGCGTCGCAGTGCGTGCAGATGGGAGCCGCGTTCACACTGGCCGCGCTTGTCTACTGGGATCTCGTCCGCATCTGGCACGTGCTCGCGCTGTCGGTCGTCACCGGCCTGGCGCAGGCCTTTGGCGGACCTGCGTATCAGTCGCTGCTGCCGTCGCTCGTCAGCAAGGACCACGTGCCGAACGCGATCGCGTTCAACTCGATCCAGTTCAACCTGGCGCGCGTGATCGGACCGCTGCTGGCCGGCGCGGCGCTCGCGGCGTTCGGCATGGCGGCCTGCTTCGGCCTCAACGGCCTGTCATTTGTCGCCGTCATTGCCGCGATCCTGTCCCTGCACGTCCGCCACACGCCGCCCGCGTCCACCACGCGCCTGCACGAGGAGTTCAAGAGCGGTCTGTCGTATGTCGGATCGCACCCGGCGCTCGTCGGGCTCGCCCTGCTGGGGTTTGCCGCGACCTTCCTGGGCAGTCCGGTGCTGACGTTCCTGCCGCTCTTCGCGCAGGACGTGCTCGGCGGCGGAGTCGCGCAGTACACCCACCTGATGTCGTCGGCCGGCGCCGGCGCCGTCACCGGTGCGCTCGTCGTGGCCTGGCGCGGCCGGTTTCCGCACATGGGACGGACGTGCCTGCTGATTCAGATCGCCTTCGGCGCGTTCGTGGCGCTGTTCGCCGTCACGCGGATCTTCTGGCTGAACGCCGCGCTCCTCTTCGCGGCGGGCGCGTGCATGGTGATGGCGTTCGCCACGCTGTCCTCGCTCGTGCAGCTCAACGCGCCGAACCAGATGCGCGGGCGCGTGATGAGCATCTACCTCGTGGCGTTCCGCGGCGGCATGCCGCTCGGCAGCCTGGCCGGGGGCTGGCTCGCGACGCTCACGAGCGCGCCGGCCGTCCTGACGGTGAGCGGGCTGACGCTCAGCGCGGTGGCGGCGTGGGTCCTGGCGACGAACCGGCCGATCAGAGAACTGTGACCTGCAGGTGAGTTCGCTTCTCTAGACGATCACGACGCACCGAGGCTCGTGCCTCGGTGTGCCGGATGTCAGCGGCGACGCCGGGCGTGCGGGCGCTTCGCGCGCTTGGGATATCGCGGCTGCAACAGCGTCTCGAGATCCTCCCGGAGGCGCCGGCGGAGCTTCCCTTCGCGATCGATTGCCCACTGCATGAGCGAGCCGCCGATGGTGCCCTGGACGGCGCGCGCCAGGCGCGTCGTGTCGCACGGCGCCAGCTCCCCTCTGTCGACGGCGTCGTCGAGCGTCTTGCGGAGAAACTCCAGCGTGTGGCGCGCCTGCGCGAGCGCGTGGTGGTGAAACTCCGGATCGACGAGATCCATCTGCAGGAAGGACATATGGTTGGCCAGCACGTCGGGGTTGGGCGCCAGGCCGGCCATGCACTCCGCGTAGGCGTAGAGCGCCTCGAGGGGCGACCGCTCCGCCAAAGACAGAATGCGAGCCCACTCGGCCTCGATCTCGCTGCTGCCGGTGGCGACGAACGCGAGCAGCAGCTTCCGCTTGGAGCCGAAGCGCTGAACCAGGGTGGCCGGCGAGACGCCCGCTTCGCGCGCGACGTCGGCGAGCGTGAGGCGCTTCGGTCCGACGCGGGTGACGGCGCGATGGGTCGCCGAGAGGATCTCGGCGTCGCTGGTGGACCGGGGGCGCGGGCTCATCGGGTGCAGCCATTATAAACGGCCGTTTAGTTTCTGCTTGATTTGTAAATGTCTGTTCATTTATAGTGCGCCGTCATGACGAAGCCGTTGACCGGACACGTCGCCGTCGTCGCCGGCGCCGCGCGCGGCGCGGGACGAGGCATCGCCCGCATGCTCGGGGAGGCCGGAGCCACCGTGTACTGCACGGGGCGCAGCAGCCGCACACAGCCAAATACGTCGAACCACGTGCACGCCCGTCGCCCGGAGACGATCGAGGAGACGGCCGAGATGGTGACGGCGGCCGGCGGAACGGGCATTCCCGTGCGCGTCGATCATGAGGTCGGTGAAGAGGTGGCGGCGCTGTTCGCCCGGGTACGCCGCGAGCGGAAGCGTCTGGACGTGCTCGCCACGGTGATCACCGGGCAGCCTGCCTCGTGGAAGAACTTCCTGAACGAGAGCCCCGACTCGGGCCGGGCCTTCGTCGAGAGCTGGATCTGGCCGCACATCGTCACCTCCTGGCACGCGGCCAAGATGATGGTGAAACGCCGGTCGGGCCTCATCGTCGAGCTGGTCGAGCACGACAACGTCGGCTATCACGGCGCGTTTTATTTCGACGTCATGGAAACGCTGCTCAAGCGGCTGGTGTTCGGCCTGGCCAACGATTTGGGAAAGCAGGGCGTGACGGCCGTCGCCATAGGTCCCGGCTTCATGCGGACCGAGGCCATCCTCGACGGCTTCGGCGTCACGGAGGCGAACTGGCGCGACGCGGTGAAGAGTCCGCAGGCGGCGGCGATGGGATGGGGCGGATCCGAAACGCCCTGCTTCGTCGGACGCGCGGTCGCCGCGCTCGCCGCCGACCCGGACGTTGCGCGGAAGAACGGCGGCATCTACACGGCCCACGCCCTGTCAGAGGAGTACGGGTTTACCGACATCGATGGGGCGCCCCCCGATCATGCGGTGCTGACGGCAGCGTTCGAGCAGGCCAAGAGCACGTTCCTGGCTCCGATGATCGAGGCTACCCGCTCCGTTCGCGTCGACTGGAAGGTTTCGCCCAAGACCGGTGAACTATAGTGCGCGTCATGCCACCGAAGCCGTTGACCGGACACGTCGCCGTCGTCGCCGGCGCCACGCGGGGCGCCGGTCGCGGCATCGCGCGGGCGCTCGGCGAAGCCGGCGCCACGGTGTACTGCACCGGCCGAAGCGTGAAGGGGCAGCCCTCCCCTTACAAACGGCCCGAGACGATCGACGAGACCGCGGAGATGATCAACGACGCCGGGGGCACGGCCATCCCCGTCCGCGTGGACCACACGATCGAAGCGGAGGTGGAGGCGCTCTTCGCGCGCATCGATCGGGAGCACCAGCGGCTCGACATCGTGGCCGACAGCGTCGCCGGTGAAGATCCGATGATGGGGCAATACGGAAACTTCTGGCAGGTCGATCTGAAGGACGCCGACGCGGGCTTCCGGCAGGCGCTGACCTCCCACATCATCACGGCAAAGCACGCCGCGCCGTTCATGATGCGTCATCGCCGCGGACTGATCGTGCAGGTGACGGAGAACGATTTGCTGACCGCCGGCGGCAACCCGGTGTCGCAATCGGTCAAGGTCGCGCTCCGCGTGCTCGCGCTGACGATGGCCGCCGAGCTCAAGGAACACGGCGTCTCGGCCCTCGCGATCACGCCGGGATTCCTCCGGTCGGAGTCCATGCTGGAACACCACGGGGTCACGGAAGCGAACTGGCGCGACGCCGGCAAGCAGGATCCGAATTTTCTGGAATCGGAGTCGCCGCTGTTCGTCGGGCGGGCGGTGGCCGCCCTCGCCGGCGATCCCGACATCCTGACGCAGACGGGGCAGCTCTTCAGCTCGTGGGAGGTTGCGCGCCGCTACGGGTTCACCGATTACGATGGCCGTCGGCCTGACTGGGGACGCCTCGCCATCGACTGGTCGGTGCTGCCTCCCCCGCTTGTGGATCTCATCAGGACGGGCACGCAACTGCAGATCGCGTGGCTGACGACCCTGGCAGAGCGGACCCGGAATTTTCTGGACAAGATCCCGCCGGCGTGAGGCATTCACGCCGTAGTAATCTCGCCGCCATGCCTCGACGTCGTCTCGTTGTGCTCACCTCGGTCGCAGCCGTGCTCGCCGCCGGTTGCGCAAACATGCCCGCGCCAGCCGTCGTGCCCACCGCGCCGCTCGCCTCCGACGTGGTGGCTGATGCACGGACGCTCGATCAACCGTCCAACGCCGCGCGCGTCGACGCCGTGCAGTCGTTGCTGCGCCGGCGGGGCCTCCCCTTCACGCTCCAGACATTCCCCAACACGTCGCGTCAGCGCGATCCCAGGGAGCAGGGAACCAACGTGATCGTGGATCTGCCGGGACCGGCCGGGCCGGAGATCATCGTGGGCGCGCACCTCGACGCGGCGGCGCTCAAAGCGGGCGGCTACAGCCACGGCATGGTGGACAACGGCGCCGGCGTCGTCGTCCTGGTGCGCGCGGCCGAGGCCCTGCGGGCGCGCCGGCTGAGGCACCGGGTCCGGATCGTGTTCTTCGACATGGAAGAGATCGGCCTTGCCGGGTCGAGGCACTTCGCGAGCCTGCTCGACAAGGCCGGCGTGGCGGCGATGGTCAACGTGGACATCGCCGGCTACGGCGACACGATCCTCAGCGGCGCAGCGCCGGGAGCCGAGAGCCTGCGGCACTCGCTGGCCAGGGTATGCGCCGCCCGCAACTACGCCTGCATGGCGTTTCCGTCTCTCCCGAATAGCGACGACCGCAGTTTCCAGGCCGCGGGCATCCCGGCCATCTCGCTGGCCGTCCTTCCCGCCCTCGAGGCCCATCAGATCTGGCTGCTGCTCAACGGCGGCAAGGAATCGGGGCTGACTCCGGGGTTCGCGCCGTCGATTCTCCGGACCATTCACACGCCGGAGGACACGGCGGACAAGCTCACGCCCCAGGGCATGACGCTCATCCACGACACGGTGGTGGGCCTCGTCCTCGAACTGGACGCGCGCTAAGCGACGCCGGCCGTGGGGCCGATAAGAATAGGGTGCAGGGAAATGCCTGGCAGTGCCCATCCTGTGCACGCCATGTGCCGCGGAACGTCGAGGTCTGCCGCTGCGGCAGCGAGCGGCGCCGCCTCGAGGCGCTTGGCTATACGTTCGACTCCACTCCGGCTCACGCAGGCAGTCAGGCGCCGTCGGCGCCTCGTCAGCCGCGTGAACGCCGCGGCCTCCTGACCGCTCTCATCGGGTACGAGATCGATACCGATCTGAGCGCCGGGTGGCGCGGGACATACAAGGGTCTCTTCGTCGTCGCTGTCGTGGCGGTATTCGGCTTCACGGCCCGCTTCGTACACACGCACCGCCAGCCCGTGCGCGGTACCGTCGATGTGATCGTGTCGCTGCAGGACTTCACGCGCAGTGTGGACCCGAACGTGAAGAACGCGATTCCATCGTTTCTCGCATCGGCCGGCCGGGTCGGCTCGCTTCCGTTGACGGGAACCCCGACGGACCCGGTCAGGCCGATCGACGAAGCCGAGCTGCGGCAGGGGTTCTGCTCGCCGCGCCTCGCCACGCTGGTCCGATACGAGTATCCCGGCTACTACGACGACTGGTCGGACGAGGAACTCGAACAGGTGGTCCTCGAGAAGTACCCGGATTACTCGGATCGGCTCTGCATGCTGTCGAGCCGGCTCGACGCCGGGCCAGGCGAAGTCGTCAAGTACGAATTCAAGCCGCGGCCGCCCCAGAGCTGGGCGCTCGTCGGGCTGAGCGCGCTCCTGCCGACAGCCGTGTTTGCTCTCGCGTGCCTGAACGTGTACTACCGCGTGATCGTCGGGCGGCGCGCCGCGAGACGCGAGCGCGACCAGGGCTCACGCACGAACCGGAACGCCGCCTGATCCCCTGTACCACCTCGAGGCTTCCACGACGAGCACGCCGAGCCCGGTGACGGTCAAGAGCAGGCTGACGAGGCCGCCGACATACGGCAGGTTCACGGCCACGATGACGAGCACCAGCCCGGCCAGAAGCGCCGTCGCGATGCCCCGGGCGCTGGCACCAACGAGCGCCCGCCCCACCAGCAGGGCAATCACGATCTTGGCGAGATAGAGAAGAACGATCCAGAGCAGGACCGCAAAGACCGCGATCGGCAATCCGACGATCGTGATGCCGACGACGATGGCCAGAACCGGCGTCGCGCAGGCGGCGACGGCGCCGATGCCAAGGGCCGTGAGCGCGGCCCCTCCGGTGCCGAGCGTGATCGCCGCGGCACGGGGCACGAGCCGGAAGAAAATCCATCCGGCAATGAAAGCCGCCGCGAGGCGGATGACCTGGCGGACGTAGAAGCTCGACGTCGCGAACCGGCTGGGCGAAGGTTCCGTCACGTCGATTCGCGTCTCGCCGCCGACGGTGGCGCCTGGATCGACGCGCACGTTCTCGCGGTTCGCGACGTGCGCGGTCAGGCCGCCGTCGATCCTGGCGCTGGACCGGATGTCGACGCGGTCGCCGTAGGCGTTCACGCGCCGGCCGACGCTGCCGCCGAGATCCAGTTGGCGGCCAAAGCTCGTCACATCGTGTCCCACGGAACCTTCGATGGTCGCCGTTTCGGAGAATACGGTTACGTTCCCGCCGACCCGCGCCACGCCGGGCGTCGTGATCGTCTGTCCGAACGCGTACAGGTTGCCGCCCGTCTGCCCCCGGTTCGTCACCGTCTGACCGAACTGCAGGACGCTCCCGTCAACGGTGCCCTCGATTTCGATGTTCTGCGCCGCCGTGATGAGATTGCCCCGGACCATCCCGCGCACGCGGACCCGGCGCCCGACCGCGATCAGGTCGCCAGTAATGGTCCCGTCGACTTCGACGGTCTCCGCGGCCGCAATGACGGTGTCGTCGATGGTCTGGTCGGACGCAATCGTCAGGGTCCGTTCCGCGCGCCGGACCTCCAGCGCATCAGCGGCCGCCGCAGGCAACAGCACCGAGAGCAGGACCAGGCTCGCGAGGACGCTTCGCCCTCGCGCAAGCCTGCCGGCCGCCGGTGCGAACGACAACGCCAGCACGGCAAGTGCAAGCACGCTCGCCGAGCCCATGACCAACGACATGATGAGATCTCCTTCCAGAACAAGGTACGCGGCGGTGTTGAAGAGAAGGTTCGACTGTCCCTGGCTGCTCAACGGGTTCAACCAGTCGGGCAGCGCCGCAAGCGGAGCCAGGCCGGCCGATTCGACGAGAAACCGGAGGAGCGCTGCCCCGAGAGCGACCGACGCCGCGGCGGCAGCCACGCGCAGGGCCGCAGACGTCTGCCGCCCCGGGACCGGGCGGGCGACCGCGGCGGAGGCGGTGTCCTCATCGCGGACGGCGATCGCGACCACACGCGACTCGCCGTGCAGCGCCGCCAGCAGCGACGCGCACCGCCGGCACTGGTCCACGTGAACGCCAACCTCACGGCGAGGTCCGTCCTCCAGCTCGCCGTCGGCATACATCATGAGCGTCAGTTCGTCACAGCAGGTCATGGGCGACTCCCGTTGTTGGCATCGAGGGGACGCGACAGCGCGCGCCGGAGCTGCTGCCGGGCCCGGAACAGGAGCATCGCGACGTGAGAGCGGGGCACGCCCAGCGCCTGCGCAATCTCGTCGTAGGTCTGTTCGTGGTACGCCGACAGCACGAGCGGCACGCGGTACTTGTCGGGCAGCGACCGGATTGCGTCCCGCACTTCCTGCTGGCGCTCTCGCAGGAGCAGGAGCCCGAGCGGACTGACACGGTCGGAAGCGACGGCGATCCGCTCGGCCTCTTCCGTCCCGAAGATCCTCGATTCGGTGCTTCGTCTCCGGAGCAGATCGACGCAGTAGTGGGCGGCGATGCTCAGCACCCAGCTCGAAAACGGGCGGCTTCTGTCGAAATCCTGCCGCCGCGTGTGTGCGCGAAGAAAGACTTCGTGGGCGGCGTCTTCCGCCTGGTCCCCTGGTCCCAGGAGACGGCGGCAGAGGCCAATGACCCTGACGCGATGGGCCCGAACGAGCTCAGCGAAGTCGTCGTCGGGTCCCATCCGTGCGGCAGCCAAGGCCATACACAGAGGTATTACGAAGGAGGCGTGGCGGAATTGCGAAACGCAACCTGGGAAATCGTGGGAAGGGGTCTGACCCCTTCTCACTATTTCACGCGCTTGGCGACGAGCTCCTCGGTCGCGATGTCGAGGACCTTCCGGGACATCTTGATCTCGTCGGCAGAGGTCATCGTTCCGGAGTACTCGAATCGGACGGGCATCTCCATGAACGTCGCGTTCTCGACGAACGTGATCTTCTGGCCGTCCACCTTACCGTCCGAGATCTTCGTCTCCCCCGTCAGGTTGCCCTTGGCAATCCCGGTGAGCTCGGTTCCCTTGACGACGAACGTATAGGTGTACTGCTGCTGTCCCATCTGCGTGTCGAACGTCGCACTCCACGTGCCGCTCACGTCGGCCGTCCGGACCCCGGCGAGCAGGGCCACGACCAGAACGGCTGATGCGGTGATGATGCGGGATGTCTTCATGTCGGTCTCCAGGGAAAAAATCATACACCGGGCTATGATGGGCGCGTGGAGATCGCGTCACACGGCCCCGCGGCGGACGAACGGTCACTGCTTCGGCACACGCTGGCCACGCTGGCCTATCGTGCGGAAAAGGTTCTTCGGGATCCGCCAACCGGCTTCGCCGACCATCGTCTCGCGCCTGACTCCCGTAGTCCGCTCGAGATCGTGGGCCATCTCGGCGATCTCCTCGAATGGGCCGAGCAGCTCGCGCAGGGACACTGGGTCTGGAAGGCGGCGAGTGCCGGAACCTGGGACGTCGATGTCGAGCGCTTCTTTGCGACCCTGGCCAGGCTGGACGCGCACCTGGCCTCGGACACGCCCCTCGGACATCCGGCCGCGATCATCTTCCAGGGGCCGATCGCGGATGCGTTGACGCACGTGGGACAGTTGGCGATGCTGCGCCGCCTGGCCGGCTCCCCCGTCAGGCCCGAGAGCTACGGGCGAGCGCAGATCCACGCCGGACGCGTCGGACGGCAGCAGTCATCGGAGCGCCGCGAATTCGATGGCGACGCGAGCGCGTTGCCGGCACGCACCCGCTGATCGCTCAGCGCGGCCGCGCCTCGACCCGTTCGCCGGCCGAGAGCAGGCCCGACGCAATCCCCTGCACCAGGGTCGTATCGTCCGCGAACAGATCGAAGAGGTCGCTGCGGTTGACGCGCAGCGCGGTGCCATCGCTGGCGGCGACGAGGGTCCCGTCGAGCGGCAATCCGCCAAGGGTTTCGAGCACACCGATCATGTCGCCTTGCTCGGCGCGCTCGATGCGGCCATCGGGACTTCTCGCCTCGACGGCACCGGTCAGGAGCGCAAGCATGCCTGGTTCGGCGTAGCCGGCGAACGGAGTGCTGCCGGCCTTGAAGCTCACCGGGCGCGCAATGCCGGCGAGGCGCAACACCTGCGCACCCGTGGCGCACGACAGCACCGGACTCACCTGTAACAGAAGCGCGCGATCCACGGGCTGCAGTCCCGCGCTCATCTTGCGCTTCAGTTCGGGCGTCAACGTGCCGCGCGACACTGCGCCACGCGATCGCAGCTTCCGCGATTCGATGATCCAGCGGAAGATGCCTTCGGTGAGCTCGATGTTCTCGGCAAGCACCGACAGGAACTCATCGTTGGTCAACGACAGGCAGATCGACGGCTCGAGCGCGCGGACCTCGGACGCCACAGGGCGTCCTTCGAGGACGGCTTCAAACGCCAGCGGCGCCGGTGGCATCAGTTCCTCCTGCGAGAGGCCGCTGACCGCGACGCGTCCATCGAGCAGCAGCTGCAGCGAATCGGGCGCCGCGCCGCGGTCGTAGATCAACCGATTTGTTTCGTGTCGTACCTGCCGCCCCACGGCTGCCATGCGGAACAGCTCGTCGACCGACGTGAACCTGAAGATCGCGAGCTTGCGCAGGCGGTCGGCCAGCTCCACGGCGGGCAGCGGCTCCTGCCAGAGTTGCTTACGGCGATCGATCGGCATGCGCTGGGCCGCCAGCGCCCACGACGCCGCCTCGAAGCAGTACCAGTCGCGCGGATCGCGGTGCGCGAGCACGTGCTCGAGGTCGGCTGAGAGCGACCACAGCCGCCGCTCCTCCACCACGGAGATGGCTGCTGCGGAGATCACCTGGTTCTCGTCATGGATGAGCTGCGCCAGCGTATCCTCGATGTCGCGTGGGCGTGTCTTGTACAGCGTATTTCCCTTGCGCACGCGCTCGTCTGAGGGCATCTCGTCGACCAGCAGCATCACCCGCTTGCGCACCTCGCCAGCCAGCAGATTGTCGAGCAGCTCGATGGCGCCCGAACGCGTGCGGGCGTCGGCCATTGCGAGCGATGACTGTACGGCGGCGATGTCGCCTGCGGGGTGGATGAGCGACAACAACCGGAATGTGCGGTTCAGCGCGTGGCCTCGCTTTTCCTGGAGCGCGCGTGCCAGCAGGGAGTCGCGGTTGAGGTCGCCGGCGACGAACAGGTTCGTGTAGAGCGTCAGTGTGTCGAACGCGCGTGCGGCCTCGCGCAGCACGCGCCGTTCGATCACCGATCGGTCGACTGCCAGCCCGGGATGATCCCTCCGCAGGTGTTGCAGTGCCGCAACGGCTTTGAAGCGCAAGAATCCATCGTCTGCATCCAGCGCCGCGATCAGAGCGGCCACCGACGACGGTGTCGGGATGAGCGCCAATGCCTCCGGCACGTGGCGCCGTACCCAGATGTCCTCGTCCTGGTCGCTCATGAAGTAGGCGAGCGGCGCCACCACCGCCTCGCCGTGCTCGATCAGCACCTGGCGCGCGGCGCTCTTCAGCCGCCGATTGCGCATCAGCGACACGAGCGTGGGCACGAACAGAAAATCGTCGCCCGCAATCGTCCGTGCGCTCTCGATCGCCGCGCGCGCAACGACGTAGTCAGGGTCGTGCATCAGCGGCACGAGCAGCGATCGCAGGCGCGCGTTCTGGACCAGCCCCAGCGCGCGCGCCACCTGCTGGCGGAGGCTGGCTGCCGCCGCGCGCGTGTCGGAGGCATACCGCTTGAACGTGCCTTCCGCAGCGGCGACATCGGCTTCGTTGTCGCTCGAGGCCAGCGCGGCCGCCGCCGTGATCACCAGATTCGGATCGGGGCTCGCGAGAAACGGCCGCATGACGTCCGCGGCGCTACCGCCGTGGATCGTGGCGAGCGCGCGCGCCGCGGCGAGCCTCACGTCGCCGTCCTCGTCGGTGAGCGCCTGCTCCACCATGGGCAGCCAGCGCTCGGCGCCGTCGGCTCCCGAGGCCTTCGCCACGTGCAGGGCGCGTGCGCGGACCTCGGCCGAGTTGTGGTGAAGCAGCAGCGGTGTCACCAACTGCCGCTTGTCCAGCGCGTCGAGCATGTCGATGGCGTAAATCACGCGGCGCGGGTCCGGGTGAGCCAGTTCGGTGACGAGCGTCTCGATCGACGACAGATCCGCCGACTCGAGACGGATGTCCGACGGTTTCACGGACTGCTGTTCGATACTGCGGCGGAACGATCGCAGGTACTCGCGTCGCGCAGTCAGCGCAAACGTCGCCCAGATCGCCATCATCGTGACCCCGGCGTAGCTCAACTGTGGCCAGCCCAGCCTCAGCCCCCACGGCTGCACCAGGACGAGGAGGACGAGCGCGCCGACGGCCTTGGCCAGACGATCGACGGTGACATCGATGAACGGCTTGGCTTGGTACTTGATATCCACCGGCAGCGGCAGGAACAGGATTTCGCGCGTGGTCTTGTCCACGGTGTACCGGAGCGACGTGTCCATCACGCGCGCGAGGCCTGAGGTCCAGAGGGCGCCGGTCAGCAGCATGAGGAGACCCGTGCTCGCATCCACAACGGGAATAATCAGCAGCGCAAAGCCAATCCCGAGATACCGGTGGATGCGGCTCGTCAGCAGGATCTGGATGACGAACCCGATCAGCGACGTGTAGGCGCCGATCTGTGAGAGAAACGCCGTAACGGCGCCGACGTTCGCTGCGCCCTTCTGCTGAGCGGCTGCCATGTTCAACTGCTGTTCGATGATTGCCGCGCCGATCGCGGCAAAACCGATCACCATCGCAATCGTCTGGAGGTGACGCGACGAGCGCAGAAGCCGGATCGCTTCCGACCCGCTGACACCGCCTTCCTCGCCCGTCTTGCTCGCGTCGCTCTGGCCTGCGTTCGGTTCACGGGCGATGATCGCCCATGCCGTGAACGTGCACACCGCGAGTATCACCGCGCTGACCAGCAGAACGGGGTTGACGTTGTCACCGATTCGCTCGAGGATTTCTTGCGTCGCCTTCCCGCCAGCGTACCCGCCGAGGCTGGCGCCCGCGCCGATGAAGCCAAACACGCGTTTCGCCTGACGCGGGTCGTAGACATCGTTGGCCAGCGTCCAGAACTGGCTGATCAAGAGGACCCCGACGATGAGACCGAACAGGTAGAAGCCGACGGCGATGCCGCGGTTGGCGGGCCACGCATCGAACATCCCGTAGAACGCCGCCGTCACCACCGTGATCGCCGACAGCGTGATCGGAATCATCCAGCGGCGCGGCACGCGGGCAATCACCCGCGAGTAGCCCTGCATGATGAATCCGATGACGATGCCCGCGCCCAACTGGACCCAGGGGAGGTCCTCCGCGCTGTACTTCTCTATGAACAATCCGCGCGTGACCGGCTTGATCATGTTGTAGCCGGCCATCGCCAGGAACGAGTAGGCGAACATCAGCAGCACCGTCGCGGCTTCGCCGCTGCGGATCTGCACGAAAGGCTTCAGGAGGCGCGCGATCACGGAGCGGATCTTACGACGAAGCTGAACCGTAATTCTGCTACGATCCGAGGGCTCTCTCCCACCCGCCAGGTGCGAGTGGGCTCCCGAACCGGTACCGAGGTGACATGGCACGATTTCGCCTGATTCCCCGCGAGGAACGCTTCTTCGAGGATTTCGTCGGCATGGCCGAGGAGATCCGGGGCGGCGCGCGGCTGCTCAAGCAGATGCTGGCGAGCGATCCGCCGGATGCCGCCAAGGCCGACGCCATCAAGGAGGTCGAGCACGTCTGCGACGGGCGCACCAGGGCCATCATCGACCGCCTCAATCGGACCTTCGTCACGCCGCTCGACCGCGAAGATATCCACGCGCTGGCCATCTCGCTGGACGATGTGATGGATGCGATCGACGCGGCAGCAGCGGTGGTGCGTCTGTACAAGATCACGCAGGTCAGGACCGGAGCGCGGCGGCTCACTGAAATCATCTGCGACTCGATGGACCGCCTCTGCGAGGCGCTGGCGGTCCTCGAGAAGCAGCACGGCGTCAGGGAGCTGGCGGCGCGCGTCGATCAGCTCGAGCGCGAGGCCGACCGCGTGCATCAAGACGCCATCGTGGCGCTCTTCGACGAGGAGCGTGACCCGATCGTCGTGATCAAGTGGAAGGAGATCTTCGACTTCCTCGAGGCAGCCACCGACCGGTGCGAGGACGTCGCCAACTTGCTCGAAGGCGTCGTCGTCAAGCACGGCTAGGGCTTCGCCAGAGCGACGCGTCTCCACTCCATGGATCACACCCTGCTCGCCGTTCTCGCCCTCATCGCGGTTGCGCTGATCTTCGACTACATCAACGGATTCCACGACGCGGCGAACTCGATCGCCACCGTCGTCTCGACGCGCGTGTTGTCGCCGGCAAAGGCCGTCGTCTGGGCGGCGTTCTTCAACTTCGTCGCCGCCTTCGGATTCGGCACGGCCGTCGCCCAGACGGTGGGATCGGGCATGGTGGATCTGAGCGTGGTCACGATGACGGTGATCTTCGCGGGGCTGACCGGCGCCATCGTGTGGGATCTGGTTACCTGGTACTACGGACTGCCGACCAGCTCGTCGCACGCCCTGTTCGGCGGCTACGCCGGGGCCGCGGTCGCCAAGGCGGGGTTTGCGGCCATCATCGTGTCCGGCTGGACGCGAACGCTGATCTTCATCGTCCTGGCGCCGCTCATCGGCCTGTGCGTCGGCCTGCTGATAATGACCTTGAGCCACTGGGTGCTGCGCCGGCAGACGCCCCGGCGCGTCGACGGATTCTTCCGGAAGATGCAGCTGCTGTCGGCCGCCGCGTTCAGCCTCATGCACGGCGCCAACGATGCGCAGAAGACGATGGGCATCATTGCCGGTGCTCTTTTCACCGGCGGGTTTCTGGACAGGGACATCGGCGGCCGTCTTCCGATTCCGTTCTGGGTCGTGATCCTGGCGCACGCCGCCATCGGGCTGGGCACGCTGTCGGGCGGCTGGCGCATCATCAAGACGATGGGCACCAAGATCACCAAGTTGCAGCCGATTGGCGGGTTCGCCGCCGAGACCGGCGCGGCGCTGGCCATCTATACGGCCACCGCGCTCGGCGTCGGCATCAGCACCACCCACACGATCACCGGCGCCATCGTCGGCGTGGGCTCATCGAAGCGGCTGTCTGCAGTGCGCTGGGGGGTGGCGGGACAGATCGTGTGGGCCTGGGTGCTCACCATTCCGGCCTCGGCTGCCATCGGCGCCATCACGTACGAGTTGCTTCAGGTGCTGCTCACATAGGAGTGACGCGGTGAGACGGGGCCGGTGATTCCGACGTGAACATCCTCGTCGCCGAAGACGACCGCGACATCGCCGATCTGATCGCGCGCTACCTCGAGAAGGTGGGCTGGACCGCCCATGTCGCCGGGGCGGGCGACGAGGCGCTGTCCCACGTCCGGACACACGGCGCGGACCTCGTGGTGCTCGACGTCATGCTCCCCGTCATGAGCGGCCTCGAGGTGTGCCGCGCGCTGCGGGGAGACCGCACGACCGCGGCGATTCCGATCATCATGGTCACCGCGCGGGCCGAGGAAACCGATCGGATCGTCGGCCTCGATCTCGGCGCCGACGACTACGTCTCCAAGCCGTTCAGCCCCAACGAGCTGGTCGCGCGGATTCGGGCGCTGATGCGGCGCTCAACCCGATCGGCGCCCGAGGCGTCCACCATCGTCTTCGGCACGCTCGTGATGGACCTGGGCCGCCACACCGTGCTGGACGAGGGACGCGAGGTCAAGCTGACGGCAAAGGAATTCCTGCTCCTGCAGTACCTGATGCAGCATCGCGGGCGCGTGCTCTCGAGGGACCTGCTGCTCGGCGACGTGTGGGGGTACCGGTATACCGGCGGTACGAGGACGGTGGACGTGCACGTGCGCCGGCTGCGCGAGAAGCTGCCGATCCTGGTGGACGCCCTTGTGACCGTGAAACAGTTCGGTTACAAGCTGGAAGAACAATGAACCGGTGAGGGAGCTGCCGTCCACCGGCGACCGGCTGCCGGCCACTGGCTGAAAGCATGAAGATCGGCTTTCGCACCAAGGTCTTCGTCGGATCCTTCGCCGCCGCGGGCGTGTCGCTGCTCGCGCTGGCCGTCCTGGTGTCGTGGCAGGTGCGCGAACGGCAGCGGGCCGCCATCGAGCAGCGGCTGACCGACCAGGCGCATCTGATCGCAGAGCTCCTGACCAGGGCCACGTCGATTGGCGAAGACCAGCTCGATGAGGAAGCGGATCGCCTTGGCGAGCTGGTTCCCGGCCGCGTCACATTCATCGCGCGCGACGGCCGTGTGCTCGGGGACTCGACGCAGTCGCCGGCCGCGCTGCTCGAGATCGACAACCACGCGTCACGGCCGGAAGTGGCTGCCGCGCGGGAGAACGGGGTCGGCAGCAGCCACAGGTACAGCACCACGGTCGGCGTGGGCATGGTCTACGTCGCCGTACGCGCATCGCACCCGTTGGTGGGCTACGTACGTCTGGCACTGCCGCTCACGGATATCGACGCGCAGCTCGCCACGATCCGCACGACCACGCTCATGGCTCTGGCCTTCGCGATCCCTCTCGCCGCGCTGGTCTCGTGGCTGGCCTCGATCTCGCTGACCCGGCCGGTCAGCGCGATCGCACGTGTGGCCCAGCGCTACGCGGCCGGCGATTTGTCGCGCTCCACCTTTCACTACGGGGCCGACGAGATCGGAACCGTCGCCCGGGCTCTCGACGGATCCGTGCAGCAGTTGGCCGGTCGAATCGACGATCTGGCCCGGGATCGCGCCCGCATGGAGGCCATCCTTGGCGGCATGGTCGAGGGGGTGCTGGTCGTCGATCGTCAGGGCCGGCTTCAGCTCGTCAACCGGGCGGCGCAGGAGATGCTGCGGGTGGAGCCGTCGGCCGGCGGCCGGCTGTATCTCGAGGTCATCCGTCATCCGGACATCGCTGCCCAGCTCACCGCGGCACTCGGGGGCAGCGAGGTGGGCAGCCAGGAGCTCTCGCTGGCGCGCGATCCGGGGCGCACATTCGTCGCGCGTGCCGCGCCGGTGTCGGGACCGAGCGGCGGCGCCGTGCTCGTGCTGCACGACATCACCGACCTGCGCCGTGCCGATCAGATCAGGCGGGACTTCGTCGCCAACGTGTCGCACGAGCTGCGGACCCCGCTGACGGCGATCCGGGGATACGTCGAGGCGCTGCTCGACGAGCCAGCCGACGCGGAGAGCACGAGGAAGTTTCTCGAGATCGTGGCGCGCCACTCGGCGCGCATGGAGCGACTCGTCAAGGATCTGCTGCGCCTCGCCAGGCTCGACGCCAGGCAGGAGCCGCTCGAGACGGCCCGCTGCGACGTCGCCCAGATCTTCAACGCCGTCACGGCCGATCTCCATCCATCGATCGAAGCCAAGCGCCAGCGCATAGACGTGGACGTGCCGGCCGAGTCCCGGGTGGTGGACGGCGATCCGGCCAAGCTCCACGACATCGTCCACAACCTGGTCGAGAACGCGGTGAACTACTCGCCAGAGGGCGCCGAGGTTCGCCTCGCCGCATCCAGGCACGACGGCGCCTACACGATCACGGTGGCCGATTCGGGCCCGGGTATTCCCGACGAGGATCTGTCGAGGGTTTTCGAGCGCTTCTACCGCGTGGACAAGTCCCGGTCGCGCCCTGGCGGCACAGGCCTTGGGCTCGCGATCGTGAAGCACCTGGTGGAACTGCACGGCGGAAAAGCCGGGGCGGCGAACCGTCCCGAAGGCGGGGCGATCTTCACCATCACCCTGCCTACCCCCTCCGAACCCGCCGGCACGTAGGGCGGACCTGGCCCTCACCGGGCCGGTTTTCTGGTATGCTCCCGTCCGCTAAAGATGAGCTTGCGCGGCGCGCGGTTTCATCTCGGCGTGCTTCTCGCCTATGCGGCGACGGCCCTGATCTTTTCCTGGCCGCTCGCGCTTCATCTCGGTTCGGCCCTGACGGGACCTCCAGACGGTGACACCGGCGTGTACGTCTGGAACCAGTGGGTGTTCAGTCACGAGATCCTCGTTCACCGGAGGCTTCCGTACTTTACGAGCGCGATCTTTTCGCCAGGACAGGACGCGAACCTCAGCCTCCACAACTACACGGCGTTCCAGAACCTGCTGGCCATGCCCCTGACGCCGCTGTTCGGTGTGGTGGCCACCTTCAACCTGGTCTTCCTGCTGATGTCCGTCCTGACGGCGTACTCGACCTTTCTCCTGGTACGGCACGTGACGGGACGGGGGGCCGAGGCATGGCTGGCCGGCCTTCTTTTCGCGTGGAGCCCGCTGCTCGTGACCCGAGGCATGGGACATTTCAGCCTCGTGGCCGCCGCGCCGCTCGCGATTTTTCTGCTCGTCCTCATGAAAGCCGACGGGCACGAGCGATTTCGCGACGCGATCGCGCTCGGCGCCGTCGTCGCGTGGGCCGCCTGCACGGACGTGTACTACGGGATCTACTGCCTGCTCATTGGAGCGGTGTTTCTCGGCGCGCGAGTCCTGTCCATACACAGCAGCCCACAGTCCGGACGAGCCGCCGCTGTCAGGTGGGCGCTCGACGTGCTGCTGCTCTGTGCGACGGGCCTCGTTGTCGTGATCGCGGTGACGGGCGGGCGAACGGTCACGGTTCTGGGACTCGCGGTCTCGGCTCATAGCCTCTACACGCCGGTGCTCGTCCTGACGACGCTCGCCGTGACGCGTATCGCGTGGAGGCTGAGGGCCTCGGTCAAGCCGACCGCCAGGTACGATGCGCGGCGGCTTGCTCAGTTGACGGCGGGCGTCGGGCTCGTCGCCGCCGCGTTGTTATCGCCGGTGTTGTACGCCGTCGGTGTGCGGCTCGCGACGCTGACCTACACCGCGCCGCGGGTTGACTGGCGATCGAGCCCTGGCGGAGTCGACCTGTTGTCGCTCGTCACGCCGAATCCGAACCATCCTCTCGCCCCCGACTGGATCGCCGACTGGCTGATGTCGCTGAAAGCGGGCTATCTCGAGAGCGTCGTCTCCATTCCGCTCGTCGTGCTGTTGACGATGGCGATCGCCTGGAAGATGGGATGGCGTCCGTCCCTGTGGTGGTCGGCACTCGCGCTCGCATTCGGGGCGCTCGCGCTCGGCCCGTTCGTCCACGTCGGGGGCGTCAACACGTACATCCCGGGACCATGGGCGCTGCTCCGCTACGTACCCGTTCTCGGGCTCGCGCGAACGCCCGCCCGCTTCTCAGTGGTGATGATGCTGGCCGCCGCCGTCCTGTTCGCGACAGCGCTCGAGTGGATCGGCCGGCGTCACCCGGGACTCCGGCGGCACCTGCTCGCCGTGGTCGCACTGCTGCTGATCGCGGAGCTGCTGCCGGCGCCGCTCACGCTGCACTCGGCAGCCGTGCCTCGTTTCTACGAGCAGGTCGCGGCGGCCCCGGAGGACGTGCGTGTGCTCGAACTGCCCACCGGCGTCAGCGACGGAACGCGGAGCGTGGGCAACTTCTCGGCGCGCTATCAATTCTTCCAGACGGCTCACGGCAAGCCGCTCATCGGCGGATACCTGTCGCGCGTTTCCGAAGATCGCGTGGCGACGCTGCGCAAGATTGAAGTGATCAACGCGCTGATGGTTCTCAGCGAGGGAGGCACGCTGCCCGCCGCCGGCGAGCCTCATCTCATCGAGAGCGGTCCCGCGTTCGTCCGCGACGCCAACCTCGGCTTCGTGATCATCGATCACCGGCGCGCCTCGAAGAGCTTGACCGACTTTGCCGTTCAGGCGTTACGGCTGGACGAGGTCGCCGCCGAGGGCGCGCTCGTCCTCTACCGGCCGAGGCGCGAGGATCCGCCCGTCGAGTCACGCCGCCCGTGATCCGTTCCTGAACAGCGTCAGCACGATCTCGACGCGGGCGCAGGCAATAACGCTGAACCTCATCAGCGCCACGCCTGCGCCTGTGGTGCCAGCTTGTCGCCGTCGCACCCGCGTGCGCGGCGACTACCCCCGTTGCCGTGGTATACCCACGTGCATACGTCAATCAGCCTAAAGTGCTGCTGTGACGCGGGGATCACGATCGGCACACGTCCGTGTTAAATACGCGTCCAGACGGAGGATTGCGCGGAACCGCCATGCGACAGACCAGCGACACCCTCGCCATCATCCTCGGGGGCGGTCAGGGCTCGCGCCTCTTTCCCCTGACGGCTACCCGTTCCAAGCCGGCCGTGCCCATCGGGGGCAAGTACCGCCTGATCGACATTCCGATCAGCGGCTGCCTGCACGCCGACATCCGCCGCATCTTCGTCCTGACGCAGTTCAACTCGGCCTCGCTCAATCGGCACATCTCGAATACGTACCAGCTCGATCACTTCTCGGGCGGGTTCGTCGAGATCCTCGCGGCCGAGCAGACGCCGGACAACCCGAACTGGTACCAGGGCACGGCGGACGCGGTGCGCCAGGCCACGCGCCATTTCAGCCAGCACGCCGCCGAATTCGACCTCATTCTCGCCGGGGATCATCTCTACCGGATGGACTACCGGGATCTCGTCGAGGCGCACAAGCGGCAGGGCGCAGACATCACGATCGCCGCGCAGCCGGTGGACGCGGGTACCGCGACCGGCATGGGCATCTTCCTCTTCGACACGAGCGGCAACATCGTCGCCTTCGAGGAGAAGCCGAAGCCGCCGCGCCTCGAGGAGATCGGCCGCAGCATTCCCGCCGGCTCCACGTTCGCCGAGCACAGCGACGCGCAGCCCTTCATGGCCTCCATCGGCGTCTACGTGTTCACAAGGCGCGTGCTACTCGACATGCTCGAGCACGATCCAGGTCACGATTTCGGACGCGCGCTCATTCCGAACGCGCTCGGCAAGTACCGCGTCCGTCCGTATCTCTACCGCGGCTACTGGGCCGACGTCGGCACGATCGAGTCCTTCTACCAGACCAACGTGATGCTGGGGCGTCTCGACTCCCCGTTTCATTTCTGGCATCCGGAGCGCCCCATTTACACCCACTTGCGGCAGTTGCCTGCCTCGCTCATGCCGGACGCCCACGTGCGCGACTCGATCATCGCGGAGGGCTGCTACCTCTCGGGCTGCGAGGTGGAGGGCTCGGTGGTCGGCGTGCGCTCCGCCGTCCGCGAGGGCTCGCGCATCACGCGCTCGGTGCTGCTCGGAGCCGATTTCTACGAGTACGGCGCCCCGCCAGATCACCTCCCCGGCCTCGGCATCGGACGCGGCGTCGTGCTCGATCGCGTCATCGTGGACAAGAACGCGCGGATCGGCGACCACGCGCGGCTCGTGAACGAGCAGCAGGTGGCCGCGGCCGACGGCGACGGCTACTACATCCGGGGAGGCATCATCGTGGTGCCGAAGGGCGGCGTGATCCGGGGGGGGACGATCGTGTAGGGGGCGGGGGCAGGGGGCAGGGGGCAGGGGGGGACA
>DASTDQ010000149.1:0-3771 GCA_035710305.1 Vicinamibacterales bacterium
GCGGGCTTCACCTACCGGAAATGGGGCGGGACGCAGACGTGCCAGGGCGGCGACTGGCTCGTCAACAACAACGGCGACACCTACAGCGTGAATCGCGAGACGTTCGCGCGCACGTACCGGCAGACGGGGCCGGGCACCTACGTCAAGAGCACGCCCGTCTGGGCCGAAGTCGCTGCGACGGCCGGCGCGATCCCGACGAAGGAAGGCGCCACGCAGTACCAGGCCGGCGACTATCTGGTCTACAACGAGCCGCATGGCGGCGACGCCTACGCGGTGTCGAAAGAGAAGTTCGAGCGGATGTACGAACCGTCAGCGTGATCGCCGGCGTGAAGAAGGGCTTCGACGTTCTCCGCGACAAGGCCGCCAACCGGTCGCTCGCCTTTTCACGCAAGGAGCGCGATCGCCTCGGCCTTCGCGGTTTGCTGCCTCATCACATCTCGAGCCAGGACGAGCTCGTCGGACGGGTGATGACGACCCTCCGGCGCCTGCCGAGAGACATCGATCGGTACATGCAGCTCTCCGCGCTGCAGGAGCGGAACGAGTGGCTGTTCTATCGCACCGTGATCCGGCACATCGAGGAGGTCCTGCCGTGGATCTACACACCGACGGTCGGCGAAGCCTGCCGTGAGTTCTCGCACATCGCGCGGGACCCAAAGGGGTTCTTCATCACGCCTGACGATCGCGGCGACATCCACCGGATCCTCGGCAACTGGCCCGCCAGGGACATCCGCGTGATCGTCGTCACCGACGGGCAGCGGATCCTGGGGCTGGGCGATCTCGGCGCCAACGGCATGGGCATTCCCGTCGGCAAGCTCGCTCTCTACACGGCCTGCGCCGGCATTCCGCCGAGCCAGTGCCTGCCCGTCACGCTGGACGTGGGCACCAACAACGAGGAGATGCTGCGCGACCAGTTGTACCTGGGGTACGGGCACCGGCGAATCGAGGGCAAGCGCTACTTCGACCTGGTGGACGAGTTCGTCGCCGCCGTGCAGAAGCGGTATCCGGACGCGCTCATCCAGTTCGAGGATTTCCTGACGCCGAACGCGTACGCGCTCCTGAACAAGTACCGCGACCGCGTGCTGTGCTTCAACGACGACATCCAGGGCACCGCAGCCGTCGCGCTCGCCGGCGTGTACGCGTCCACGCGCGTGACAGGGGTGCCGTTCAAGGATCTGCGCATCATGTTCCTCGGCGCGGGCTCGGCCGCCACCGGCATCGCCGACCTGATGACATCCGCGTTCGAGCAGGAAGGCCTGACGAACAGTCAGGCCCGCGGCCGCCTCTGGTTCGTGGATCTCAACGGGCTCGTCGTCAAGAGCCGGACCGATCTCCTGCCCCACAACCTGCCGTACGCCCACGACCACCGGCCCGGGCCGTTCCTCGAGGCAATCGGGAGCATCACACCGCACGTCCTCATCGGCGCGACCGGCGCCCCGGGCACGTTCACGCGGGAGGTCGTCGAGCGCATGAGCGCGATCAACGAGCGGCCGGTGATCTTTGCGCTGTCCAATCCGACGTCCAAGGCCGAGTGCACGGCCGAACAGGCGTACACCTGGAGCGACGGGCGGGCGGTGTTTACGAGCGGCAGCCCGTTCGGCACCGTCGTGTACCGGGGCGTGTCGCGCCGGCCCGGCCAGGGGAACAATGCGTACGTGTTCCCGGGGATCGGCCTGGGCGCCGTGGCGTGCCGCGCCCGGACGCTGCCGGACGCTTTGTTCCTGGAGGCGGCCCGGACGCTGGCGGGCCTCGTCAGCGAAAAGGACCTCGCGCAGGGATGCCTCTACCCGCCGCTCACGGACATCCGGAAGATCTCGCTCGCCATCGCGGTCCGCGTGGCCGGAAAGGCGTATGCGATGAAACTGGCGCGCGGGCGCCGGCCGGCGGACCTCCGGAAGAACATCGCGCGCCTGATGTACGGACCGGCGTGAGCGACGAGACCGAGGCCATGTGGAATCTCCGATTCGCGCGACAGCCCGAGTCCTGCAGGCCCGCCTACTGCATCGTATTGTGCACGACCTTCCCGTCCACGACGGTCAGCACTGACTTGATCCGCTTGATCGCGTCATCCGGCACGCGCGCGGCGTCGAAGTAGTCGTCGGTCAGGACGACGACGTCGGCCAGCTTGCCGGCCTCGATCGTGCCGATCGTCGCCTCTTCCTTCAGGAACCACCCGTTCTCGGCGGTGTACAGGCGCAGCGCCTCCATGCGCGTGAGCTGCTCGCCCTTGTTGATGAGCGATCCGTCCAGCGCCTTCCCGGTCACCATGTAGGAGATCACGAGCCACGGGTTGAGCGTCGAGATCTGCGCCGAATCCGACCCCGCGCCCACCTTGATCCCGCTGTCCACGATGGTCCGCAGCGGCGGGCCGCCGCGGCCGCCGGCGAGGAACTGGAACGGGTGGACGGCTATCGCCGCGCCCATCGCTTTCAGCCGGTCGATCGTGGCCTTGTCGACCGACCCCACGTGCGCGAGCGACCAGCGCAAGTTGGCGATCGGGACCGTCTTGTTCACCGCTTCGAAGGTGCTGACCGTCAGCTCGTTCTCCGCGGGCGACAGGCTGTGCTGCTGGAACGCCCAGCCTTGCTTGGCGATCGCGGTGAGCGCCGCCTCGTAGTTGGTCGGAGGCTTCTGTCCGAACAGCGGCCAGCTCGACGCGAACTCGCCGATGCCCGAGATGCGCATCATGTCGTCGCCGAAGCCGAGGAAGTCGTTTCGCAGGCGCTCCGACAGGATCGGCACCTCGGGCCGCATGTCCATCGTCAGGAAGAAGATGCGCAGGCGCGTCGTCAGCTTGCCCTCGCGGTGGAGCGCGGCGAAGGCGTCGTACATCCGGAACTGATCGGCGCTGGCCAGCGTGTCGGCTTCGAAGGAGCCCTGAAGGTTCTGCGTGCCCGGCAGGTTGAACGCGCCCATGTCGGCGTTGGTCGTCACGCCGACGCTCGCGGAGTACGCCATCGCCTCGGTGGTTCCGCGCTTGCGGTCCTCGAAGGTCTGCTCGGCACGAAGCGCGTTGAGGGCCGCCAGCGACGGGGCGTTGGCGCCGATCGCGCCCGTGTCGCTCACGGCCACGCCCTTCGACTTGAAGAAGGCCAGGCCTCGCGTGTTGGTTGCGGCCGGTCCCGTGAAGGATTGGTAGACGAGAACCGGGTGATTGGGCGCCGCCGCGTCGAGCTCGGCCAGCGTCGGCAGCCGCTTCTCGGCAAAGTGCGCCTGGTTCCACCCGCCCATCGACGTGATGAACGCGCCCGCGGGGACGCTCTTGGCCCTGGCCTTCAGAATTCCCTGGATCTCCGCGATCGACGCGGCGCCTTCGAGCGGCGTGTGGTGGCCGGGCCTGATGCCGAGCAGGACGATGTGGTTGTGGTTGTCGATGAGGCCGGGCACGGCCGTGCGCCCGCGAAGGTTGATCTCCCGCGTGCACGGGCTCACCCGCTGATTGCCGCGTGGACCCACCGCGGTGAATCGTCCGTCCTGGATCGTCACCTCCGACACCGTCGTTCCGCGAGCGTCCATCGTCACGAACTTTCCGTTGGTCAGGTGCAGGTCGCGAGAACCCGCGCAGGGGTCTGCCAGAGTCGGCCGCGCCTGGCCGAAGAGCGTTGCCCACGAAAACGCCGCCGTCGTGAACAGCGTGGCAGCCGCGCCCACGATCAAGAAGCTTCGAACGAAATGGCGATGGGGGGACATATGCGTCCTGTCGGGATGAAAACGGCCGAGCCTCCAGCGGGAGGCCCGGCCCTGCTCCGATCCGCTACAACCGGGAACCAGCCG
>DASTDQ010000150.1:0-10860 GCA_035710305.1 Vicinamibacterales bacterium
ACCCGGCCGAGGCGTTTGTCGCCGGCAGGATGACGGAACGCCGAAATGGTACGGTCGTTCGCGATATCACGACCACGTGGACGGAAACAGGGCAGATGTATGTCGTGATGCCCGTGCCCGCCAGCGTCAAGGCGGCGATCAAGCCAACGCTGCAGCCTCCCGCCTGGGTTTCCGCGTTTGGTCCATCACGTCCTCTGGCTGGCCCACCGGCGCCGGCGCCAGCTCCCGCGGCTCAGGTCGCAACGCCGAGGCTTGCCAACGGAAAACCAGACATGACGGGTAGCTGGAATGCGGTTGCTGGCATTGGCAATGGCGGTGCTGGAGCTTATAACCCACCGTTTCCCGCGAACCGCCGATGTGGCCCAACGCAGACCCGGTGCAAAGTCCCTAACGACAACTTTACGGTGGATTATGCGTGGATCTCACCCTCGCGATATTGGATGAACATACACGGCCCGATCTACAAACCCGAGCACTGGGACAAAGTCCAGGAACTCGACATGTGGACGAACAAGTTCGATCCGATCATGACCTGCCAGCCGATGGGGATTCCGCGCCAGGGTGAACCCCGCCGCATCTTCCACACGGTCAACGACATCACCCTGTTCTATACGTACAGCGACTACGGCGGCGGCAACCGGGAATATCGGATGATCCCAACGGATGGCCGTGCGCACAATGACAACCAGGCGCGGCAAGCGACCTATCTTGGCTACTCCGTGGGCAAGTGGGAGGGCGACACGCTGGTGATCGACTCCATTTCGTTCGTCGATTCGACATGGCTGGGACGCGGCGGTCTCTTCCATTCCGGCGACATGCGCATCGTCGAAAAGTTCACGCGCAAGGGCAATGAAATCCTGCACGAAATGACCATCCACGACCCCGAGTCGTTTGTCGAACCCTGGGTCCTGCCGGCGCGCACGCTGACTCTCAGCAACACCGACGCACTCATTGCGGAGCGTGCGCATTGCGAGGTCTACGAAACGAACGACATCACCAATCAGATGCGACACTAGCTCGCGAAGAATCGCCACAGAGACAAAGGGACGCTGATCGATCTCGATCGGCGTCCCGCAATTCCCCAGGCGTTGGTCAGTCCCACCGCGCCTCGACAGACGCTTCCATCTCGGACACCGCCTTGACGGCCTGCTCGATCCAGATGGCAACCAGCCTAGCGCCTCCGGCGGCGTGCCGACGTCGCCTTCGCGCGCTTCCGGGGCGATGCGACTCTTGCCGCGGGCCGGATCACCTTGTGCATCGGCATGATGCTCGGCCATGGGCCCGCCGCACTCTCGGGAGCGCGTTGCCTTCGCGCCGGCGACGAGACGCGGCACTCAGTTTCAGCAATCTGTCAAAGAATGAACGATAGCGCACGAGCCTCCAGTTGCGCTTCCGCTCGGCGTTCAGACCCTAGCTCGCCCACCGCCAGTTCGTATTCCGGCCCAAAACGCCGGCGCAACCCGGCCGTCGTGGTTCGACGCCGTCTCTGCACGTACTGAGCAGTTGCAGAAGATGGTCGGGCGCTGAAAGGACACGCCGGGCCCGAGCGTCGGGCTCAGCTGAAAGCGGCGCCGCTACTGCTTCGGTCAGCGCTGGCCTTCGCGGCTTCGATGCGATTGATGACTTCCAAGTACGCCCGCGCGGCGGCTTCGAGAATATTGGTGCTGATGCCCGCGCCGCGATAGGTGCGACCGTTGTGTTCAACGGTGAGCAGTGCTTCGCCTTGTGCATCCTCGCCGACGGTCACGCTGTGCACTTCGAACGTGCGCACCTGGACATGAATTCCGGTGGCATGGTCGATGGCTTTGACCACGGCGTCGACGGGTCCGTCGGCGGTTTGATCATGGGTGACGACACGCCCATCGATGTGCGCGAGCCCGATCGTGACGCGCGCCGGTTGATCGTCGTGGGTGGCGACGCTCAGAGACTGCAACGACCACGGCCCCGCGGCTTCGTTGGCCGCGCGCATGACCAACGCTTCGATGTCGCCGTCGAAGAGCTCCCTCTTTTTGTCGGCCAACGCCTTGAATTCTTCGAACAGTTGATTGAGTTCGGCGTCGCCGACGTCGAAACCGAGCTCCTTGACACGCTCGCGAAACGCGTGTCGGCCGCTGTGCTTGCCGAGCACGAGGTTGGTGCGCGACAGCCCCACATCTTGAGGCCGCATGATCTCGTAGGTCGAGTGATGCTTGAGCATGCCGTGCTGATGAATGCCGGCTTCGTGCGCGAACGCGTTTTCACCGACGATGGCCTTATTGCGCGGAATGGGCATGCCGGTGATCTGCGACACCAGGCGACTGGTTGGAAACAGGCGGGTCGTATGAATTCCGGTGTGCACGCCGAGCACATTCTCGCGGGTCTTGATCGCCATGACCGCTTCCTCGAGGGAGCAGTTGCCGGCACGTTCGCCGATGCCGTTGACCGTGCACTCGATTTGCCGTGCCCCGGCGCGTACCGCCGCCAGGCTGTTTGCGACCGCCATCCCCAAGTCGTTGTGGCAGTGAACGGAGAGCACGGCTCTGTCGACGTTGCGCACGTGGCGTGTGAGGTACGAAAACACTGCGAAGAACTCTTCTGGCACCGTATAGCCGACGGTATCGGGGACGTTAATCGTGGTGGCGCCAGCGTCGATGGCGGCTTCGACGACCTCGGCGAGAAACTCGAGTTCCGTGCGCGAGGCGTCTTCCGGCGAGAATTCCACGTCGTCGCAGAGACTGCGTGCAAACGTCACGCCTTCGACCGCCGTCTGGACGATCTGCTCCTTCGCCATGTTGAGTTTGTGTTCGCGATGAATGGCGCTCGTGGCGAGGAACACGTGGATTCGCGGACGCGCGGCATCCTTCAACGCGCGCCACGCGGTGTCGATGTCTTCTCGAGTGCAGCGCGCGAGACCCGCGATGATCGGGCTCTGGACTTCGCGAGCCACCAGATTCACCGACTCCCAATCGCCGCGCGAGGCGATCGGGAAACCGGCTTCGATGATGTCGACCCCGAGCTCCGCGAGCGCCTTCGCGACCCGCAGCTTCTCTGGCTGCGTCATGCTGCAGCCGGGAGCCTGCTCGCCGTCGCGCAGCGTCGTGTCGAAGATGAGGACGCGGTTGGGGTCGGTCATCGTTATCTCGACGATGGCGCGGCACAGGCGAAGTTCGCCGCGTCGTTCACGTCGCCCGAGCCGCGGTATTGCGCCACCTGCGGATAGGGGCACAGCGGCCGAGTGAGCGGCTTGGACGGATCATCGGTAGCGCGTCCGGTACCGACCAGGCGTTCCGGCGCGACGCCCTGCTCGACCCATCGCTCGAGAGCAGTGAAGATATCGCGCTCAGGATCCCGGCGGGCAGCCCCTCCGCCGCCCCCGTTGCCGAAACTGTTCGGGCCCGAGCCGCCACCGCAGTGCGCCATGCCAGGCACGAGAAACAGCCGGTAGAAATCCTCGGTCGGCGGAGCGCCAGGCGTCCGCCCATCCGGGTATTTCGAGAGAAAGGCGCGCACGCTCTCGTAGTACTCGATCGAACTCGGCGCGGGAATGGCGGCGTCTCCCCACCCGTGGTACTGAATGAGCTTCCCGCCTGACGCACGGAATGACCGCAGGTCGGGGCTGGTCGCGTTGAGGACCGGTCCCGCCTTCTCATCGCCGATGCGCACGTCGCGATCGAAGTCGAGCATCCGGAAATTCCAGTTGGGGTCCTCGAATACCGCCGCCCCGTAGTAGCTGTTGCCGAACATGAATTGGATGGCACCTGCGGGGTTCGCGGGCGTGATCCAGGTACCCCAGCCGCCGGGCACCGCTTCCGTGCCGGGCGGCTGTCCGACGAAGAGGCGTTCCTGGGTGCGCGGGTTGTGCGGTCCCTCGTAGATCTTCTGCAGCGCATCGACCTGAGCTTTGGGCAGACAATCGGCCGCGTCCGCTCCTTTACAGACGAGCACGGCCGGATCGACCGTGCAGGCACGCGGATTCTCGATCAAGCCGTCGGCCACGCCGTCGAGACGATCGCATGTGGCCATGACGGCGCGCTGGATGACCGGGAGTTTCGCGGGAGGGATCGCGCTGTCCGGCGTGGCCAGGAGCGCGCGCTCGTTCCAGACGAACGCGGTGAACAAGCGCGACCAGTTGTTTGCCGGGGCGCCGGCCAGGATGCCGTTGAAGTCTTCCGGAAAGCGCTGCGCCTCCATCAGCGCTTCGCGGCCGCCGTCGGAGCAGCCGTTGAAGTAGCTCCGCTCCGGGTCTCGGCCGTAGAACGCGCGGATGATCGCCTTGGACTGCACCGCGGTCTCATGCACGGCGCGGTACCCAAAGTCGATCAGTTTCTCCGGATGTCCGATGGCCCAGTTCGCGCCGCCGCCACCTTCATGGCCATTGTCGGTGCCGGCGACGGCGTAGCCGCGGCGCAAGGGCTCTGCAAAGGAGGCGGTGTTGACGGCGCCTGCCCAGCCGCCGTTGCCTTCCTGCCGGTACTTGCCGTTCCAGGCGGACGCTGCTGGCAGCCACAGGGCAAACTTGATATCGGAATCGCGGCTTGGACGTGTGACGCCGCGAACGTCGCAATGGGCGGGTACCGTGCCCGGACCCGCCGGTGGCGCACCCGGAGCGGCGGGCGCCGGTGCGGCGCTTTCCGGCACGCTCGTCGCCGCGGTGATGAGCGTATACGGCAGCTTCAGGTTCACCAGGTTCTCGCACCCTTGCTGCGCATACGCAGCCTGGTTGCTGAACAGGATCGCCGCCGGTATGAGCCACGAAACTCTTGTCAACACGTTCTCTCCTCTCGCCGACCTCAGGTCGGCTCCACATCGGTCACACGGGCGAGGGCCAGCTCGGCCACGGTCATCTCCCGAATCTTGAATTTCTGAACCTTTCCGGTCACGGTCATTGGAAATTCGCTGGTGAACCGGATATACCGCGGAATCTTGTAGGTGGCGATCTGGCCCCGACAGAACTCGCGGATCTCCTCCGCCGTTGCGGTGACTCCGTCACGCAGCCGGATCCACGCGCACAACTCTTCGCCGTACTTGTGATCGGGCACACCAATCACCTGCACTTCGCTGACTTTTTCGTGGGTGTGCAGGAACTCTTCGATTTCACGGGGATAGATGTTCTCACCGCCGCGGATGATCATGTCCTTGATGCGGCCGGTGATCGACACGTAGCCCTCATCGTTCATGACGGCGAGGTCGCCGCTGTGCATCCAGCGCGCCGCGTCAATCGCGTTGGCGGTTGCGGCGTCGTCGTTCCAGTACCCGAGCATCACAGCGTAACCGCGTGTGCACAGCTCTCCTGGGGTGCCGCGCGGAACGATCGCGCCGGTGTCCGGATCGACGATCTTGCATTCGAGGTGTGGCAGCACGCGGCCGACCGTCGACACGCGAATGTCAATCGGATCGTCGATCCGGGACTGGAACGACAGCGGGGACGTTTCGGTCATGCCATAGCCGATGGTGACCTGCGGCACGTGCATGCGGCCAATGACCTGCCGCATGACGTCGATCGGACATGGCGCGCCAGCCATGATTCCGGTGCGCAGCGTTTCGATCTGGACGTCGCCGAAGTGAGGATGGTCCAGCTGTGCGATGAACATCGTCGGTACGCCATAGATGGACGTGCAGCGTTCCGCCTCGATCGCCCGCAGCGTGGCGTCCGGATCGAACGACTCACCAGGGATGACCACGGCGCTGCCGTGCGTGAGGGCCGCCATGTTGCCAAGCACGCAGCCGAAGCAGTGATAGAACGGGACAGGCAGGCAAATCCTGTCGTGTTCTGTGTAACGCAACACGTTGCCGACGATGTAGCCGTTGTTCAGAATGTTGTGGTGCGAGAGCGTCGCCCCTTTCGGCGACCCTGTCGTCCCGGAGGTGTACTGAATGTTGATCGGATCATCGCACTGCAGCGTCGTTTCGCGCGCCTCGAGATCGTGCGCCGCGATTCGAGTGCCGCGATCCAGGAACTCTACCCAGGCGATCCCGCCCGGTTCCGCGTCGGTACCCAGGTAAACAACATGGCGAAGCGCCGGCACCCGTTGCGCCTGGAGAGGCCCGGTCCCCGTCGCCATCAGTTCCGGCATGAGCCCCAGCAACAGTTCGACATAGTCGGTCGAGCGGAACCGACGGGCGGCAATGAGCACGCTCACGCCCGAGTGGGTCAGCGCGTATTCCAGCTCTCGCAGGCGGTAGGCCGGATTGATGTTCACGAGGACGGCGCCTGCTTTTGCCGCCGCGTATTGCGTGATCATCCACTCCGCGCGGTTGCCGCTCCAGATGCCGACACGGTCGCCGCGTTGCACCCCGAGCGCGATCAGCGCGCGGGCGGCGCGGTCGGCCTCGTCGCGAAGCGCTCGGTACGAATAGCGCAGCTGCTGATGACATGCCACGAGCGCGTCGCGGTCACCCCAGCGTTCGGCCGCACCAGTGAGGGCGCCGCCGACGGTATCCGCGATCAGAGGCGTGGTGCCGACGCCGTGAACGTAGGAGAGCTTCACCTCGCGGCCCTCATGGCGATCGGGGCTTTTCGGGAGCGGTCCTCCCCGGTGCACCGCAGGGCCTCGACGAAGTCCCCGACAGCACTTCGTCGTCCGTCGGTGTCGCGATACACGAGCGTGCGCGCGCTGGCTGCCCGCGCCGCCGGCAGGGGGATCGCGACCAGTCCGGCAGCGGTGAGGCTCGACACTGCGGCGCGTGGAACGATCCCGATGCCAAGCCCATTGGCAACCGCGTGTTTCAGACTGTCGAGGCCCGGCATGACGACAAATAGGCCCGTGGGAGGCGCGGCATCATCGGTGGCTCTCATCGTGATCGACGCCGGCAGTGGCAGATCAGCCAGCGTCACGAGCCGTTCGGATTGGAGGACCGTCACCGGCAGCTCGCGCAACGACGCAAAGGGGTGGCTCTTCGGCAGCAGGACGCAGAAGCCGGTAGACAAGACGGGTACCAGCACCGCACACAACGGCGCGGGCACACGTTCCCTGGTCGTGAGGCCAATGTCGATGGTCCCTGCTCCGACTTCCGCGGGGACGTCCAGGTCGGCCACGCGCCGAAATTCGACGCTGACGTGCGGCTGCTGGAGGAGGAATATCGACAACGCCGGGAGCAGGATGTGAGCGTCGGGTTCGTCGCCGCCAATCCGCAGGACCGCGCGGTCCCGCTGCGACAGTTGCCGGACCGTGGCCACTGCTTCGTCGGCCATTCGGAGCAGTCGAATCGCTTCGGGCAGCAGCGCGTCGCCTGCCTCCGTGAGCTTCGCGGACTTCGTGCTGCGATCGAACAAGAGCTCGCCCAGATCCTCTTCAAGGCGGCGGACGGCTTGGCTCACCGCCGGCTGGGTTCGACAGAGTTTGATGGCGGCCCGCGAGAAGCTGTGTTCGGTCGCGACTGTGACGAAGACTTTGAGTTCTCCGAGCTCCATAGACCCTCAAAAGCAAAAGGGCCATCACCCTTGTCGGATGATGGCCCTTGGTGCACTGAAACTTGTGAACTACATCATCCGGCGGCGGGGGTGCTTCCCAGAAGCAGCCCAAGGCTAAGTAGGAGGACGCCAAGCACCAGTGCGAGGATCGACACGACCGACACGTCGGGCGTCAGCGCCACGACGTCGGACTTGCCGGCGACCCTCAGCAGGTTCATGGAGGCGGAGTATCGCCCGTGCCAGCTTGATGTGTCAACCGTCCGCCCATTGTTCGGGCGCTGCGTCCGGTGGTTATGCCGGTCTCGAACTGTCTCGACCCCCGGGCTTACCCGGAGACGACAGCGCACGTGTAACCGCGGCCGAGCGCGCGCTAGCCTAGCGCTTCCCACGGCGTGCCGGCGTCACCTTCGTGCGCTTCCGGGGCGATGCGACTCTTGCCGCGGGCCGGATCACCTTGTGCATTGGCATGATGCTCGGCTGACCGGGATCGATCCCGATTTGCTGCAGGATGGGCATCAGCGTCTTCCCGAACTTGTCGAACGCCGCTTGCGATGTCCATACGTCGAACACCATCAGTTTGTCCTTCGGGCCGAACGACGCGTGATACGACCGCCCCGACGGGTGACCGGCCCCAGCCTTCCGCAATGACGTGATGCACTCATCGTACTTCTCCGCCGACATGGCGGCCGGTGCGAAATAGATCCCAATCGACATAGTGGCGACCTCCTTCATGGGCCCGCCGCACTCTCGGGAGCGCGTTGCCTTCGCGCCGGCGACGAGACGCTGGACTACAGTTTCAGCAATCTGTCAAAGAATGAACGATAGCGCTGCAGGGCAACCCGCAAGTCTTCCGTCGACACGTGGTCGCCCTGGTCCCACTGCTTCTCCAGCCCCGACCGCTCGTTCGCGAACCCTTCTGCGAGTCGCTGCATCACCGACGCCACAAGCTTGTCAGCGTCTTCGACGGTCCGACGCGGCTCGTCCACGAACCCCGTCTGAACGTGACTCCAGCGTGATCGGAACTCTCCCAGTTCCGATTCAGAGAACAACGGCGGCGTCTCCAGTTGTCGCCCGTTGACCGGCTTCGCGCCGTCATCGGCCCAGCCCGCGAGGTCGGCCGTCGTGACTTCAGGCACTTGTGTTTGCGGCTCAGCCATCATGCCACCTCTTTCATTGCCCCGGCGGTTGGTACGTGCACGAGCTCGTCGAAGAGGGAGCGGTAATGGATCATCCCGGTTCGCAAGTCTTCTGTGTTGGCTTCACCTTGACCGAGCCGCAAGGCGATCTCGTGCGCGGACCGGTAATTCGCCACCACTCGGGGATGGTCGACGGAGATATCCGCGGCACGTTGACTGAAATCGGCGACAGGATAGCCACGGGCCTGCATCAAGGTAGAGACGAGTGCATCCGCCTCTGTAATCGCCCCCTTCGGGTCATCGACGAAGCGGGACTGCAATGCCTGCCACTGGACAGAGAAGCGTTCTCGCTCCGTCGGATTCAGATCGCGGATACGGAGTTTCTCAACCCGCTTCTCACGAGCCTCCAGTTGCGCTTCTGCACGGCGTTCAGACCCCTGCTCGCCTACCGCCAGTTCGTATTCCGTCCCAAAACGGTGGCGCAACCCGGCCGTCGTGGTTCGACGCCGTCTTCGCACGTACCAAGCAAGGATCGCGACGGCCAGGATGACTGCAGCGGCGAGCGCCATCAGGGCGGGGTTCATCAGTTGTCTCAGGTCCATCAAGACCTCCCTGCATCACGAATATCGTTGTCAAGCTGAAGAGGCGTGTCCGCCAGCTGGCTGATGCACTCCGCGTCTCTGGCGTGTGGATCAGGCCAGCGATCGGCGACCGCCCAGCAGCCCGGCGACGAACAACACGAGGGCGACGACCAGGAGCACATGGACAACCGAGCCGATCGCGTATGTCCCGACGAGGCCCAGCAGCCACAGGATCAGTAGAACCACGGCGATGGTGTACAGCATTGAAATCTCTCCATTCCGAGTTCGCTTCACAACCGCACGATCGGGGGAGCGATCCGCGGCGCACCCAGCATGCGGCAAGCGCTGACGCGTGTCTGTACGTTTGAGTACAGGTGCACATGGTGGTGCCGCCGTCGCGTGGTGTCACGCACCGTGTGTGGTTTTGGACAGACGACGACACATCTGCGTTGTTGTAATGGGATTCCCCTGGCCTTCTCTTCGAGGTCACGGGAGCGCTCACGTGGCTGCCCTGAATCGGAAGATGGGGGACGAAATCGTGATCCACAAACACAACACAGCTCGCACGCATCGACGCCCAAGCGCTGGTCTGGCAACGCTGACCGTCGTCGCGTTGGCCGCCAGCGCAGCAGTCAACGGCTGCGGATCGCCGGGCAACGCTCTTGGCGGAACGCCGTCCGTAGCGGCCGCTGAAGCTCCGACAACCGCGGAGACATCACACGCGCTCGTTGCCGAGGGCCAGAAGATCTTCCGCTTTGACACCTTCGGTGACGAGCAAGTCTGGACCGACACGCTCCGGCTCCACGAGGTCGTCGAGAAGAACGTGGACCCGACGACGGCACTCACGGTCGGCCTCAAAGTGGATGCCGAGGTGCTGCCTCCGGGGATCCTCGCCACCGTCGATCTCAAGAGCCCGGCGACGACGGTCGCGCTGCTCAAGATGAATGCCGTCGTGGGCCTCCAGGCCGCAGTGGACTCGAACAACCACATCACGCGGCTGGGTGTCACCTGCGCGCTCTGCCACTCCACCGTGGATGACTCGGTCATGCCCGGCATCGGCCGCCGGAAAGATGGCTGGCCGAACCGAGATCTCAATGTCGGGGCCATCATCGCCCTGTCGCCGGTGCTGCCTGCGGACAAGAAAGCGGTCTACACGTCGTGGGGCCCGGGCAAATACGACCCGAGGTACAACCAGGACGGGAAGAACACGCCGCTCGTCATCCCGCCCGCGTATGGCCTGGCCCAGGTCAAGAACGAAACGTACACGGCGGAGGGGCCGATCTCCTATTGGAACGCCTATGTCGCCGTCACCCAGATGGGCGGGCAAGGCAACTTCTCCGACCCGCGGCTCGGGATCGACGTCAAGCATTCGCCGGACATGGTCAGCCCGAAGCTCCCGGCGCTGCGCGCTTACCAGCATAGCCTGCAGGCGCCTCCACCTCCGGCCGGAAGCTTCGATGCGGCGGTCGCAGAGCGTGGACGCGTAATGTTCGACCGGACCTGCGCGAGCTGCCACGTTGGCGGATCCGGCACGGACAACAACAACGGAACCCTGCACGCGCCTGCGGAGACTGGCGTCGACGGGGCGTACGCGGCGCGCACGGCAAACAAGGCGTATCGCAGCACGCCGCTCCGTGGCCTGTGGCAGCACCCGCCGTACTTCCACGACGGCAGCGCGGCGACGCTGGAGGACGTGGTGGCGCACTACGACGCGGTGCTGCGGCTGCAGCTGAGCCAGGCGCAGCGCAACGAC
>DASTDQ010000151.1:0-5562 GCA_035710305.1 Vicinamibacterales bacterium
CGTGGCTGCTGGCCCGCGACATCTGGAACGCGAACGCATCGCCGTCGGGCGGGCCGTAGACACCGCAGCAGTTAGTTATCGGACAACGGCCGGATCGCGTCGATCACGAGCACCTCGACCGCCGTGCGCTGGGACTGGAGCCGCATCCCAAGCTGCTCCTGCAGCGAGCTCGAAGGATTGGAGTCCGTACGCTGCGAGAATCACGTCCTTGACCGTCATCGCCGTGATCGTCAGCCTCCCGGCCCCTTCAACGGGAACGGGCAGACAATGTGGCTCGTGCGATAGGGCGACCCGCGAAGATCACCTGCTCGATTTGGTCGTAAGCAGCCACATTGGCCAGCGGATTTGCGCCGAGGAGCAACAGGTGGGCGCGCTTTCCAGCTTCTACGGTTCCGATCTCCCGATCCAATCCGAACGCCCGAGCGTTATCGATCGTGAGCGCCTCCAGCAACTTCCGCAGCGATACACCAGCTGCCAACCAGTGGTTCATCTCCAGCCGACCGTTCAGGCCAGGAAGGTTGCCGTATGACGCCGTCGCAGGGGAGTCGCTGCCGAACAGAAAGCGTGTATTGCCGGATATCAGCTTCGTCAGTACGGGTGCGTATGCTTGTTCGCGTGCCACCAGACGCGATCGGAAAGCTGTCTCGCCGCCAGAATTGCTCAATGTCGCGTCTCGATATCGCGTCCCGTCCTCCGTCGTGAACCAATCGAGAAGGTCCCGCGGCACGGCATCCGACGCTCTCGGATCCTTCAGGTAGTTCGGATCGATCAACGCGAGGGCTCCGTACAGCGCACGCAACGTCGGCTGAAAGCCGACGCGGCGCGAGGCGATCTGTGACAGAAGCGAATCGACGTCCGGAGTCAGCTTCCCGTCAGGCCCGACGCCATCCGCGATTGTGTGAGTGATCACGTCGGCACCGGCGTCAAGGGCCATTCGTTGCCCCGTCTTGGTATTTGCGTGGATCACCACCGGCAAGCGGTGTTGGCGGCCGGCCACGACGAGTCCGCGGAACATATCAGCCGTTGGCGTCGGCAGCGGACCCGAGACCGGTCCGCCGGGCTCGTGGTGAGCCTTCACGCAGCGTGCACCGTCCGCAGCCATCTGAGCGACGACGGCCGATGGCGTATGCTCGGCGGCATTCACAAATGCTGGAATGCGATCGGCCTGACGTGGGTCGAACAGAAAGTACTTCGACGCTCGAAAGCGCACGTCTGGTGGGATCACATTCATCGGGAACCCGTTTGCGACCGGCACCGCACCACAGAACAGTGCATCGGGTCTGACGTCTGCGCTGTTCCACGTCGCCATCCTCTCTGGCCGACTGCTGAGATCAATGACGGTCGTGAACCCAAAAAAGAGGTAACTGCGTGGTTCCTGCGCTCTCGCCGCCGCGGCCAGAGCCGGAAAAGCGGCTTCCTGCGCGAGCGTCATGGCAGGCACCTGGAAGATGAGGTGCACATGGCTGTCGATGAGCCCGGGGATCAGAAACTTTCCAGTGCCATCGAGCTCACGTTCGCCTTTCACAGGCCGTCGGCTCACCTCGGCGATGCGACCATCGACGATGCGCACGTACGCGTGCTCCAACGGAGCCGATCGCTCTGGAGAGATGACCGTGACGTCCCGGACGACGAGGCCGGATGATTGAGACAGTACCGGACGAATACAGAGGAGGCACGCCGCGAGGCCGATGGCCAGCGATGCGCGTCTCACTGTCCCGCCCCTGCCTTGAGCTCCCAGAGCACGTTGACGATCTTCCAGGTCCCGTTCCAACGCGCGAGGTGCAGATAATCAACCCACTCTGCAGCGACGATCTTGACACTCGCGGCGTTTTCGTAGACGTCGAGGACAGTGATGTCCTTCAGCTGTCGCGCCACCGGCGTCCGTGTCCCACCGCCGGCGCGGGTGTTCTGGACGAGTGTCATCGCGCTCTGCTGGCCGAGCGACGCGGCGCCAGAGACAGGATTGTGCTGGACGATTCGTTTGGCGAGCTCGGGATGGACCGCCCGCTCCATGCGCTCGGCGTTTCCCGTATACCAACCTTCGATGTAATCGAGCGCTACTGCTCGGATCGCGCTTCTGTCTGATGCCTCGGTCTGGGCACGAGCGACACCAGGGACTACGAGCAGCAGCAACGCTGCGAGACCGCGGAATACGAGCGGCGGCATACGAAGAACCCTCCGCTCGCGATGCTAGGAGGGAAGCGCGTCCACGCACAAGTACGCACTTACGCGGACCTAAGTTACTTGCGGGTTACCGTCGCGGCGTGGCGACCCGGCCGGCGTTCTCCCGATCGAAGATGTCGCGTGCGCTCTTGATTTGAGGAAACGCTTTCAATGTCCAGTTGAGAAATCTCTTGATCGGGCCCAGGACCGATCGGCCAAGTCTCGTCAGTTCGTACTCGACCCTGGGCGGACTGACGGGGTAGACCCTTCGCGAAACGTATCCTTCCCGCTCGAGATCGCGCAGCTTCTTCGTCAGCACGCGATGCGAAATGTCGCCGACCAACCGCTTGATTTCGTTGAAGCGCTTTGGCCCGTCCTCGAGCACGGCAAAGATCAGGAAGCTCCATTTGTCTCCGACCTGATCGAGCACGTTCCGAAACGGACAGTCTTTCGCGCTCTGGTAGTTCTCCACCGTCACCCTGAGCATGCCTGGACTCCCAATCGGGTCTGAATGTAGAGGATGGGCAGGATCGATGGGTCTGTAGACGAGCAGATCCCTCGACAGGTTGCCGGTATCTCCTGCCGCGCTCCGCGCGGCCAGGACCGCTCTAGCGGGTCACAACGAGTACAAGACTCGCGCAGCGAGCCGCATAGCGGTCCAGACCGGCCGTTGGTCGAGGAGGCCCCTACCGCTGTCGCGCGACGCGCACGGCCTGACCGTTTCCGCGCGGAGCGTTGCCGCGCTGCGCGGGGCCAACGCGCTGAGCAGGAGCCGCGCCGCGGCGATACTGCGCGGGGGCGCCGGGGCCGTTGTTGTAGTAGCGGCCTTGCGCACCGCGGTAGTACGGCTGAGCCTGCCGAACCACGGCGGACCCGCCGTAGTACGCGCGTCCGTACCGCGCGGGGTAACGGTAAGGGTACGCGGTGCGATAGCGGTAAACGGGATAGGGATAGGAGTAGACGGGATACGGGTAGTAATACGGATAGGGATAGGAGTAATACGGGTAGTAGTAAGGGGCACCGTAGACCGGCCCGCCGACCACCACACCGGCGCCGAACCAGGGCCCTCCGACTCCTATCGAAACGCTGACCTGCGCGTGTGCCGGGGCGGCATACAGTGCCAATCCCACCGCCGCTCCAACAATCCACAGGGCTTTGCGTCCCATCGTGACCTCCACTGGCAATTCCTGGACCCTGGCGTGACGTGAGTGCTATTGCAGTGAGTGTACCAACAGGGAGGAGGCGCTGGCCATCAGTAATTCGTGCGCGGCTGCCGCTTCCGCCCGCCGGCTGTTCGCCTTGGGGGACGACAAGGTGACTCCTGCCGGTAGCAAGCTGAGGCGTTGCTCACAGAGCCGTCGGATCAGGCCTTTCTCCAGAGGCCGACCGCGACGCACAGCCAGGCGACCGTCAGGCAGCCGAAGCCAAAGAAGACGGGCACCAGCGATTCGGCCAGGCCGGCTGCCACCACAGGCGAGAAGACAGGCGTCTGGGTTCGGGCCATACCCACCAGGCTGTTGATCACACCGGCCATCGTGCCGCTGAGAGCCCCAAAGATCGCCGCGAGCGACAGCGGACGCATCAGCGCCAGGCGTTGCTCGCTCGGCGAGATCGCGTAGACAATGCCCATGCCGAGCGGCACGACCCCCATGAAGATTGTGACTCTGGCGATTATCCCCATCTGTGCGAACGCCTCACCTAGATCCATTGGCACCTCCCCATCACCCCCTTACAACGCGGAGGACGGTAGAACGTGACGCTGTCACGATCCGGTGAGCTCCGCGTTAGTACCTTGATGGACCGGGAGAGAGAGCTCGTCCTCGTCAACCGACTCCGATCGGGCGATCCCGACGCGTTCGACGAGGTGCACGGCGTCTTCAACGTCCGGCTGTTCAACTTTCTGTTCAGGCTGTCGAACCGGCGGGAGGTCGCCGAGGACCTGCTCGAGGAGACGTGGCTGCGGCTCGTGACGCACGCGCAGCGGCTCCAGGGCGACACCCGGCTGGGCGCCTGGCTGTTCACCGTCGCCCGCCACCTGCATGTGAGCTACTGCCGATCGCGGCTGCTCGAGGAGTCGCACGCCGCGGATCTGATTGGCCTCTGGCCTGGCGGCTCGAGGAGGCCATCCCAGTCTGAAGTGATGGAAGCCAGCGAGGCCCAGCGCCGCGTGGCGACGGCGCTCGCGTCGTTGCCGGCCGCCTATCGTGAAGCGCTGCTGCTGGTCGTCGTCGAGGGGCTCCGCCAATCCGAGGCCGCCGCAATCTGCGGCGTCACGGGAGTGGCGATGCGGCAGCGTGTCAGCCGGGCGCGCATGCGCCTGGCGCGACGGCTTGCCGAGACCGACGGGCCTGGCCTTGCGTCGTTGAACGAGGTCACCACATGATGTCCGACGATCTCGGCACTGCAGCCTCGTCGCATCTCGCGAGCCTGTCGCACGCGGTACCCGACTCGAGGCGCGCGGAACGCACGCGGCTGCGCTGTCGCGCTCGTCTCGTACGGCGCCAACGACGACGGAATCATGCCGCCTCGACGATCCGGCTCGCGCGAGGCGTGCTGACGGCAGTGGCCGTCGGCGGCTTCGTCGCGCTCTGCGTCCTCTACGTCAGCTCGCTCGTGGCGACGACGGTCAGCCTCGAGGGAGCGCTACGCTGATTCGGGCACTGCCCCATTCAAGTCGAGTCGTTCTGGTGCCGATAGATCTCGAATGATCACGACGGCGGGCCGTGTACGCTGGAGTCGTGAGACACTACGACGGGCGCCGCTCCGCGCCCCAGGAGCGACCATGCACCGGATCACGCCGACGATGCGCAGCCTGCTGCTTGGCGCAACGGCAGCCGCGATTTTCGTGACCACCACGTACGGCCAGTCCATTCTCGGCCCGCCGAGCGAGGCCAATCACTTCATCGAAACGCCCAAAGGCTGGACGCATCCGAGGACGCCGTGGGGCGAGCCAGACATCCAGGCCAACCTGAACATGATGCAGGCTGCCGGCATCCCGCTCGAGCGGTGCGCGAGCTCGATCGGCCGCGGCGGCCCGTGCGACATGAACAAGGCGTGGCGGACGCCACAGGAATACAAGGAGGCGCTCGACGCCGCTGCCGGCCGGGGCGATCGCGGCCGTCAACTGCTCGCCGAAGGCAACTTCGGCGCGGCGCTCCTGGCAGGCGTTGTCGATCTGAGCACTCCGCAGCGGCAGACCACGCTCATCGTCGATCCGCCCAGCGGACTGCTGCCGGCCCTGACGCCGGAGGGCAAGCAGCGCGCGCTCCAGATGCGCAGCGGCTGGTCGCTGCCCGGAGAGTCGCCTTCCTACGACGGGCCTGGCGACTTCGACAGCTGGGACCGCTGCACGACGCGCGGCATGCCGTCGTCGATGATGCCGTATCGCTATAACGGCGG
>DASTDQ010000152.1:0-17331 GCA_035710305.1 Vicinamibacterales bacterium
CACCCCGCCGGGCCTCGAACCGCGGATTGTGTTGTTCGAGGCGAAACCCGCCGCCGTGCGAGCGGGTCAACCGGTGCTCCTTGTCTGGCACGTCGAGAACCCGACGGGCATCTCCATAGAACCGGGGATCGGCGCGGTCACGCCGCGTGGCAGCAGGCAAGTGACGCCCTCGGCGACCACCACGTACATACTCTCTGTCAAAGGCGCGCCGCCGCGCAGCCTAGTGGTCACGGTCGAAGGCCCCGCTCCCGCGAGCGCGACTCCGGCGCCGGCCGCCTCTACACCGGCGGGCGTGCGGCGAATGCCTGACGGCAAGCCCGATTTCTCGGGCGTGTACGGCAATGCTGGCCTCCCTCAGGGAACGACGCCTCCGCCCCTCAAGCCGGGAGCCGAGAAGTACCGGATCGTCCGCGGCGGGCCGCGTGACGTGAAGGGACGGACAACGATCACGACGGGCAACGATTGCTATCCGCTCGGCGTGCCGCAGACCTACATCACGCCGTACCCCTTCCAGATCGTCCACCTGCCGAAGTTGGTGATCATCATCTACGAGTATCCGAACGCCGTCCGGTTCGTTCCGATCGACGGACGCCCGCAGGTCAGCGATCCGGATCCCTCCTGGATGGGGACCTCCGTGGGCCGATGGGATGGCGACACGCTGGTCATCGACGCGGTCGGCTTCAACGACAAGACGGAAGTGCACGGCTTCATGCACACCGACGCGCTGCACGTGGTCGAGCGCTTCCGCCGCCTCGAGAACGGCTCGCTGCAGTACGAGGTCACCGTCGAAGACCCGAACGTGTGGGAAACACCCTGGGCGATTCCGGCGCGGACATTCCCGTTCCGCCCCGAGTTGGAATTCGTCGCGGAGTTCGTCTGCGAGAGCACGGTGGACTACGGGAAGCTGTTCAAGAGCGAGAAGTGAGCAGGGGGCCGGGGGCAGGGGACAGGGGGCAGGGGACAGGGGGCAGGGGACAGTGGAGGCTGGACGATGAAATTGCGATTGACGGTGCTCGTGGCGATGTTCTGCGTGCTGATGACGACGGGGCCGACGAGCGCGCACCATTCGACCGCCATGTACGACTCCCAGAATCCGGTGACGATCACGGGCGCGGTCAAGAAGTTCGAATGGACCAATCCGCACGCCTTCGTCTATCTCGAGGTCAAGGGCGCCGACGGCAAGGTCGTCGAATGGGAAGTCGAGATGATGAGCCTGAACCACCTCAGGGCCTATGGGTGGACCAGCAAGACCGTCAAGCCCGGAGAAATAATCTCGGCCACGGGCGCTCCGGCCCGCAGCGGCGCGCCGTCGATGATCGCCAACCGCATGAAGCTCCCCGACGGCCGCGAGATCCGGTCCTGAAGGTCCGCAGGGAGGACGATCCGGGAGGACACTGTGCTGAGGCGCCTTCTGTTTGCCGTCGTCGGGATAGCGCTGGCCACCGCGACAGCGTGGGTTCAGGCGCCGCAGGAGGCGCCGGCCGCGCCAGGCGCCGGCGCTCGAGGGGGAGGCCGGGGACGCGCGGCGGGACCGCCGCCGCGCATCATGACGTTCGAAGCGCATCCCGCGTCGATCACGCTGGGGGAATCGGTCCTGCTCGTGTGGAGCACCGAAAATCCCGCAGCGCCGGCCATCGAGCCCGATCTCGGCCCGGTGCTGCCGCGGGGAAGCCGGCGGCTGACGCCCGGTGCCACGACAACCTACACGCTGACGATGCGCGGGCCCAACGATACTGTGGTGACCAGGTCAGTCACCGTGACGGTTGCCGGCACGGCCTTCGTGTCGGTCGGGTCGGCCGCGACGCCCCCAGCCTCCGGTCCTATCCCGCGCACGCCGGACGGCAAGCCTGACTTCTCGGGCGTGTACGCGTTTGGCGGCGGCGGCCGGGGCCGCGGCGCGGGCGCTCCCGCGGACGGGATTGCGCGCACCCCGACGCTGAAGCCGGGCGCGGAGCAATATCGCGTCGCCCGCGGCAGTCTCGACGTCGGACGAACGGCCGACTGCATGCCGCTCAGCCCGCCGGATGCGTTTGGGGTGCCGTACCAGTTTCAGATCGTGCAGAACAAGGACCTCCTCGTGATCCTTCACGAGTACCCAGGCACGTTCCGCCTCGTTCCGCTCGACGGCGAGCCGCACCAGGTCGATCCCGATCCGAGCTGGCTGGGCGATTCGGTGGGGCGCTGGGAGGGCGACGTGCTCGTCGTCGATACGATTGGCTACAACGACAAGACGCAGGTGAGCGGCTTCCGGCACTCGGAGGCGCTCCACACCGTCGAACGGTTCCGTCGCATCGAGGGCGGGTTCGAGTACGACGTCACTATCGAGGATCCGAACGTCTTCGTCGGGCCGTGGACCGAGACGAGGACCTACCGCCTCAACGTCCCGCCTATGAAGAAGATCATGGAGTTCGTCTGCGAGAACAACCGGGACTACCGGCCGCTGTTCGGCCCGCAGAGCACTCAGCCCGCTCAACCGGGCCGCTGATACACGCCGGAGGTCGCAGCGTGTCAGTTTCCGGACGGCCGCGTCGCAGGGGTGTGTTTCGGTAGTTGACCCGCACCGAACGACGTGTTGCCCGCAACCGAGTCGCAGTGCTTGCCTGGCTCAGGCTTGCTGCTCTTCGGACAGAGGAACAGTCCCGACTCTCCTCTGTCGCCTGCCGGCTTCCCGTCCCGGCGTGGATGGAGTCCCATGCTGAAGACCGTTCCTTGTGGGAACGCCTCTCGTGTGATGCCGTCTTTGAGGGCTTGCGCCGCGCTTTCCATCTGAACGACCCAGACGAGAGGCTCACCCTTCTGATCGCGCACGAGAGCGTCCCGTGCATCGTTCAAGGGGACGAAATGTATTTCGAAATGGGCCGCGTTGGGGACGACGCGAACGATCACTCCCGTGAAGACCCGATAGACGGCGCCGTCGTACATCGCGTACGAGTGATGAGCCGTTGCACGCGGCGTCACGAACACTGTCAACGCGAGCGCGACGACTATCGAGGCCCTATTTGAAGCCAAGGTCCAGGTCCTTCTTCGGGCGGTCCATGTTCTTCTCGAAATACTCTTCCCAGATCTTTGCCCATGGCCGGTCGAGCATGTCCGGGACTTTGTACTGAATGACCTGCCCTGGCGCGACCGGAGTGGCGTAGCCGTCGATCGGGTAGAGCGGGCGGGTGCATTCCGCCCAGCCGAGACGGTCGGCCGTGCCCCATCCCTGCTGATAGTTCCTGTGCCACAGGATCCGCACCGGCTGAACGAGCGCGTCGGCATCGTAAATCACCGCTTCCCAGTCGATGCCGAGGAATCGTCCGGCGGAGTCGCGCACGGGCGTCAGGATCTCGATCGTCTCGAGGCGATCGCTCCACTCCCAGCTCGAATGCTGATTCCAGCCCTGCACGTTGGCGGTCCAGGTGATGAGCGCGTCGCCATCCCAGAATCCGATCGTGTCTCCGTACCACTGCGGAACGCCCTGCCCCAGCGGGAACGCTCGGTCGAGGTGAACGACGCGCCACATGTTGCCGCTGCCGCTGCCCATGAAGAGCACGACCTCCGGAGTGACCACGATGCGGCCGGGCTTTGGACCGGTGGCCCACTGGCGCATGAACCCTTCGGGCCAGCAGTACGACGCGGACCATTGGTGCGCGGCGTTCACGCCCTCGTGATAGAGCTGTCGCACCATGCGCTGTTGATACTCCGGCGTCAGCAGCGACAGCACGGTCGGAACCTGATTGGCGCGAGAGTAGTTCCAGACTCGACGCCCGTTCGGCGCGTACTCGCCGTACACTCCGTCCCACCTGGGCATCGTCTCGTAGGTATGTCTCGTCGGCCCGCCCCGTGATGTCGCGTAGGCACGCAGCGCCTCGTAGTGGTCCTTCGCGGTCGTGAAACGGTAGGGGCTGACGATGTTCTCGCGAGGCCAGTCCATCGCGCAGTCTCCCCAGCGCGCGGAGCCGGGCGGCTTGCTGCCGATTCGCGGGTCGTTCGTGCTCGAGCCGGCGCCGCCGCTCCGCATGTCGGCGACCTGCCGTGGGGCGTTGCAGCGCCAGTAGCGCTGGTCCATCCAGCGGTCGCGATCCTTGTAGAAGTCCTTGCTCGTGAAGAGGTCTGTAGCGAGCGGCTGTACCCCTTCGGGCGGCCGCCCATCCCACTGCGGTCCCTCTCCGTAGCTGCGCACCTCCGGGGGTGGATTCATGGATGGAAACGGCGCGCCCCGCAGGCCCGGGACCTCGGGTGGCCGCAGTTGAGCGAACGCCGTCGGCGTTGCGCCCGCGATCACGGCGAGCGAGAACACCGCAACCTCGAATGTCGAACGAACTGCAGGCATGGGCTCCTCTCTCATCGCCCCTGGACGGGCGCGTCAGAGTGGCGAAGTGCGGTCGCGGACGTGATAATAGCGCGCCTGGGGATCTGGAGCGGGCTCTTCCGCATTTCAGGAGACCGACGATGCTCACACGCCGCTCGGTGGTTGCTCTCGTCGTGCTGTGTCTTGCCGCCCTCGTCCGGCCCGCCCTGCGTGAGGTCGAACCCCTTGCCCTGAGCGGCGTCGAAGCGACGCTCCTCGCGGCCGTGCCGTCGGCGAGGCCGGAGGACGTCGGTCTGTCCGCCGAGCGGCTGAAGCGCATCGGCGAGCTGATGCAGCGGCACATCGCGGCCAAGACGTTTCCCGGCGCCGTGACGCTCGTCGCGCGCAACGGCCGCATTGCCCACTTCGACGTGCACGGCCTGATGGATCTCGAGACGCAGAAGCCGATGCAGAAAGACGCGATCTTCCGCATCATGTCGATGACGAAGCCGGTGGTCGGCGTCGCCATCCTGATGCTGGTCGAGGAAGGAAAGGTCAGACTGGCTGACCCTGCGTCGAAGTTCATCCCGGAGCTGCAGGGCCTTTCGGCCGTGGTTCTCAACACCGATGGACGAGTGTCGCCTGCGCCTTCGGGGTCGGTCGCCGCGCCGCTGCCGGGCCGGACGGTTCCCGCGGACCGGGAGGTCACCGTTCGAGACTTGTTGACGCACACGTCGGGCCTGATGAGCGGCGGCGCGAGCGCAGCCAGCACCAACGACGTCATGCCGAAGGCGGGCGAGACAGTCGCTCAGGTGATGCCGCGCCTGAAGAAGGTTCCGCTCGACTTCCAGCCCGGGACGCGCTGGGCCTACAGTCCGCAGTTCGGGTTCGACGTGCTGCTTCGTGTCGTGGAGGTGGCCTCCGGGATGCCATTCGATCGGTTCGCGCGCCAGCGCATCTTCGAGCCGCTCGGCATGAAGGACACGTTCTTCTATCCAACGGACGGCAATTCCCGGATCGCGACGCTCTACGAACAAGCCAACGGCGTCCTGCGCAAGGCGGCGAACCCCGCATTCATGAACGGCGCGTACGTGTCAGGGGGCGGCGGGCTGTTCAGCACAGCGGAGGACTACCTGCAGTTCGCGCTGATGCTCCTCAATCGGGGTGAGCTCGATGGCAAGCGCCTCCTGAGCGTCAGGACGGTGGACCTGATGGCCACGTCGTTCGCACCGGACACGTTTCCCGGCCGGCTGGCGGGAGAGGGATTCGGGTTGAGCGTGCGCGTCGTCGACAATCCCGCGGCGCGCACCACGTATCTGTCGAAGGGGAGCTTCGGGTGGAGCGGCGCCTTCAACACGCATTTCTTCATCGACCCGGCCGAGCGCATCGTGGGCCTGTTCATGACGCAGATCGTGGGGCTCTCGACGCGCGGCGACGTCCGGGACGATTTCGAGACGGCCGTCATGCAGTCGATCGTCGGGAGCGGCGCTCCCTCTGGCTCGAACTGAGGACGGCGTCTCCTTTCGATCAGGAAGGCCCGCTCATGTGGAGGGATCTGAAATCAGTCCTGCGGACGCTGATTCGGCAGCCGCTCGTCGCCACGGTCGTCGTTGGAACAGTGGCGCTCGGAATTGGCGGCAGCGTCGCCGTGTTCAGCGTGGTCAACGCCGTGCTGATCCGCGAGCTTCCATACGCGGACGCGGGACGGTTGTACGTCATGCGTGCGGTTGCGCCGGACGGGCGACTGGGCAACATCACCCACAGGGAGTTCACACCGATCTATCAGAACGACCAGCACGCCATCGTCGAGAAGGCGGCCATCGTCTGGAGCCAGGATTCGCAGATCGTGGGCGCCGACAAGAGACCCCATCTGACCGTGCGATATGGAGTGACCGACCGGTTCTTCGACGTGTTTGGCACCCGGATGGCCATCGGCTCCGGTTTTCGGCCGGGAGACCTGCCCGGGCGCATCGTGATCTCCTATCCGATCTGGCGCGACGCGTTTGGCTCCGATCCGAACATCATCGGCAAGCGCGTCGTGGCGGAAGGCATGACCCTGGAAGTCGTCGGCGTGACGCCGGCCGATTTCGATTTTCCGGAAGATCCGGGGTTCTGGTACCTCATGCGGCTCGGGAGCGGATTCGACAAAGTCCGAGGGTATCGGGGATTCATGCGGCTCCGGGAGGGCAGCACCCCGGAGCAGATCGACGCGGAGATGAAGCGCGTGGCCACGACGCTCGGCCAGGACCCGGTGACGAAACAGGTGCCGATCCTCGTCGCGCAGCCGCTGCTCGAGCATGTCGTCGGCAACGACCTGAAGTCCACCGTGATGATCGTCTTCGGAGCGACCGGCATCCTGCTCCTCATTGCCTGCATCAACGTCACGAACCTGCTGTTGTCGCGGGCGACGGTCCGGTCCCGGGAAGTTGCGCTGCGTGAAGCGCTGGGCGCCGGCCGGTGGCGGATCCTCCGCCCGTTCCTGATCGAAAGCCTCGTCCTCACGACGGTCGGCGGGGCGCTCGGACTGGCCGCGGCCGCTGCGGGCATTAGAGTGTTCCTCGCAGTTGCGCCGACCGGGCTGCCGCGGCTCGACACGGTGCCGATCGACGGGACCGTGCTGATCTTCGCAGCAGGCGCGACGCTGCTGACCGGTGTCCTCGTTGGCCTGGCGCCCGCCGTTCGGCTCGCTCGAAACCAGCTTCGCAGTCTCATCAACGAGGGCGGCCGCGGCGCTTCGGGAGGGCCATCACAGAATCGGGTGTTCAGCGTGCTCGTCGTGACCGAGACCGCGCTCGCCGTCGTCCTCGTGGTTGGAGCCGGACTTCTCGTTCGGAGCTACTACAACCTGACGACGACCGATCCTGGTTTCAATCCGGATCGGGTACTGACCGTATCGATGAACGTCCCGGGACGCATGACGGCGTCGGTCGTCCAGAATGCCCAGGGCAAGCCCGAATTCCGCGCCTCGTACGCTCCGATGGCGAGCTTCTTCCGTGAGCTCGAACAGCGCCTGGGCGGAATCACCGGTGTGTCGGGTGTCGCGACGACAACCCTCCTTCCGCTCGATCCCGACTCTGCCGGCGTCTCGATCGACTTCACCCTTCCTGAGCGCACCGGCGCCACACCCGACGCCGCCGCCTGGACGAGCCCCCTACACTCCGTGAGTCCAGAGTTCTTCGACACAATGGGCATGAGACTGCTCACTGGCCGGAACATCACGAGGTCGGATCAACAAGGCTCGCCGGGTGCCGCCGTCGTCAACGAGACGTTCGTGCGCCGTTTCCTCTCCGGCGGCAGCCCGCTCGGCGAACGCATCCGGTGGCGCCTGAATCGCTACGTCCCGACAGACACAGGATTCCAGTTCGGACACCTGACCGTGGAAGAAGTCGAGGTGGTCGGCGTCGTGACCGACGCCAAGTACGCGTCGCTCGCCAAACCAGCCGAGCCGGCCATCTACGTGTCGAGCGAGCAATTCATCTTCCGCCGGCGGACAGTTGCCGTGCGCGCGGCCGGCGACAACCCGGAGAGCCTCGTGTCGCCCGTTCGGCGAGAGCTTGCCGCCATGGATCCGCTGATCGGCGCCCGGTTTGCCGCGTACGACTCGATCGTGCACGACTCGATCGCCCGCCAGCGGCTGGGCATGTCGCTGCTCGTCGCCTTCGGGCTCGCGGCGCTCCTGCTGGCGGCGGTCGGCGTCTACGGTCTGCTGTCGTATTCGGTCGCGCAGCGAACGGGCGAGATCGCGGTGCGTTCGGCGATGGGATCCTCGGCGACTCAGGTGATGAGACTCGTGATGGGGAAGGGCATGCGCCTGGCGGTGGCAGGCATTGTCATCGGGGCTCTGGGCGCGGTGGCGCTTCGTCAGGTCGTGGCGGGACAGTTGTACGGCGTGAGCCCGCTGGATCTCTCCGTGTTCCTCCTCGTGATCATCGTGCTCCTCGGCGTCTCGGTCCTCGCGTGCGTCGTCCCTGCGCGGCGAGCCACGAGAATCGACCCGGTCACGTTGTTGAAGGCGGAGTGACCGAGGCCCGAAGCCGTACGCCGATCACGCCAGACCCTGCATCCGTTGACCCCTTCGGCGGCGACTAAGGAGCAGGGAGATCAGAGATGAGAAATCTCGTACTACTCGCTTTCCTGCTCGGCGTGCCGTCCGTGGCGTTCGGGCAGACCGCGGATGAGATCGTCGCCGCCAACATCACGGCGTCCGGTGGCGAGGCCGCCATTGCCAGAATCCAGAACATCACCACCAAGGGCCGAGTCACGATCGAGAGCAAGTTCTTCGGAAAACTCGAAGGCACGCTGGAGACAGTCCGCGTGCCGGGGCGCGGCTACTATGAACGCGCCGCGCTGGGTCCGATCGAGCAGACCAAGGGCTGGGATGGCACTCGTGGCTGGGAACAGGGACCGAACGGGTCGAGGACGCTCGATGGCTTCGAGCTCGACGTGATGCGGGTGCAGTCGTTCGTGAACCCGTTTGTTGCGCAGCGCACGCTGGCGCCGCCGGGCCTGCGCATTGAACGGCTCGACGACGCGCCGGTCGACGGCAGGCCGCACTACGTGCTGATCGTCAAGACGTCCGAGGGGCCGCCGGCGACGATGTACATCGATCGCGAGACGAAACTGCTCACGCGCAGCACCATGACCGTCTCGATCCCGACCGTTGGCGAGGCGACGATCGTCACTGACGTCGGCAGCTACAAGCCGGTTGCCGGCGTGATGATGTCGACCACGTTGACGCAGGTGGCTGAGGGACTCGCGACGACGACCGTGATACTCGACGACACGGCCGTCAACACCGCCATGGACGCGAAGATCTTCGCGTCGCGCTGAAGAGGCTTCGACATGGACTTTGAAGGTGCCTTCCTCGCCTGGACTGCGCTGGCGATCTTCATTCCGCTGGCTCTCAGCGTGGCCGTTCCGGGGGTCTATCGTACGTGGGTCGAGTACCGCTCGCGCAGCCAGGCGCTCGACGTGCTGCGCGTCTACGCCGAGAAGGGCCAGGAGCCGCCCGCCTCGGTCATGGGGGCCCTCGCGGTTGCGGCGGCTCCGACGGCGCCTGCTGCCCACGCCTCTTTACCCCCCAGCGTGTTTCCCGGACCAACGCGTGAGAAGCACTTGGCGCATCTGGCGGGAAGTCTCGTGTGCGGACTGGGAGCGACCGGAGTCGCCTGGTGGCGGTGGCCTGCAGATGGCAACCCGGGGCCGCTCGTCATCTGGGCCGTCGTCATCGCGATCTTCTTCGCCGGCGGTGTTGCCGCGCGGCTCGTCGGCGTGTTCACCACGCCGAGCGGCCGGCTGCGCGATGGCCGATGACGACGTCGCGCTCATCGCCGACATTCGGAACGGATCGGAGCGCGCCTTCAACGTCCTGATCGACCGCCATCAGCAGGCGGTACGGGATTTTCTGCGCCGCCTGCTGGCCGACGCGTCGGAGGCTGACGATCTGGCACAGGAGACGTTCATGGTGGCATGGACACGTCCGGGGACCTACCGCGGCGACGCCAGCGTTCGATCCTGGCTCTGCGCGATTGCGTGGCGCAAAGCCAGAGGGGCGCAGCGGGCCTGGTTCCGTCGTCGTGCACGCGAAGGCACGTGGGCTGCTGACGTGGCACCGATGGTCTCCCCGCCTTCCCCCGAGTCGGTTCTCGTCGGCCGCGCGCTCGCCGCGCTGCCGATCGAACAGCGTGCCGCGGTCGTCCTGTGCCTGATCCATGACTTCTCTCACACAGAAGCGGCCGCGATTCTGGGAGCGCCATTGGGCACCGTGAAATCTCACGTCGCGCGCGGAAAGGCGCGCCTGCTTGCCGCACTGGGAAGTCAGGCATGACCGACGGCTGGATGCCGGACAAGGACGCGAAACTCGCGCAGCTGCTCCGCGCCGATCTGCCGCCGGCACGCGATCCGCTATTCCGCCTGGACGTCCTCGCACGCCGCGAGCGACAGCGCTTTCGACGTCAGCTCCTCGTGGCACTCACCTTCGGCGCCGTGTCCGACCTGCGTAACCTCGTCTCGCCCCTGTTCGGCCGTGTGTCGCAAGCCATTGCTCGATCGTTCGTTGATTAACGCGGTTATCGTCAGTTGGCGCGCCCGCCGCCCGGTGCGGGCGCGGCACCGGGGCCGCCGCGACGCGGCGGTGGCGGCGGCAGCGTGCCTCCCTCGGCGATCGTCTTCATGTTCTGCAGCGCGCGCGTGAACGTGGCGATCCGCTGCTCCTTGTTCCGCTCGCGCGCGGCATCGTCAGGCAGCATCGAGTTGTCGAACACCAGCGTGTAGACCAGCTTTGACGTGGTCGCCGTCACCGGCCGCGCCTCGAGGGTGCCGTGATACAGGTCGTATGGACGGCCCGCTCTGACCGGCTGCGTGTATGTGTAGGAGAGTTCCGTCTTCCCGACAAGAACTTCGTTCGCGACCGATCGCACAGCGCCGAGTTCCCCGTCTTTCCCGGCCGTGATCGTGCAGGGAATCTGGAACCACTCGCCGATGTCGCAATACTTGCCGATGCGCTTCCAGACCTCGGCCGCCGGGCGATTGACCATGATCTCCATCGGAATGGAGACGTAGGTCGGGTTGGCCACCACGGTTGCGTCCGCTGGTGCGGGCTGTCCGGCTGGAGCGGGGGCCTGTGCGGCCGCCGGTCCGTTCAAAGAGATCACTGCCAACACACACGCGTTGATTCGGGCGAAGGATCGTGGAGTCATAGCGGAGCGAAGATTAGCACGACCGACCCTTGTGAGCGTGCCATTCTGGCGCTACTATTCAGCCAGCGCCGCGAGGGCGGCCGACGGTCCGCGTAAAGGGTTCAACCCGCCCTTCGTCGTTCGTTCATAACCTTCTGTTCCTCGCCCTTTCTGCGGACAACGGGCGGCTGAAAGGGATCGCTCCCTTTCTAAGGAAGGAAGGTGTCCGATGTCTCTGCCCGACAAGCCCGACCTCGATTGGCTCCGCAAGCAGGCGAAACGCCGCCTCGCGGAGATGCGAGAGGCCGACCCCGCCGCGCAGCTCTCAGACGCCCAGCTCGATCTGGCCAGGGCGCACGGGTTTTCGAGCTGGCGGGCGCTCAAAGCCCACATCGATGGGTTGACCGTCGAGGGAAAGCTGTTCGAAGCGGCGCGCGTGGGCGACGTCGGCACGCTGCGCACGCTCCTCGACGCGCATCCAGAGAAGCTCCATGCGCGGAAGCAGCCGTACGAAGGGTCGCTCCTGCACCACGCGGCTCGACACCTCGCGGCGGTAGACCTGCTGCTCGAACGCGGCCTGGACCCAAACGCCCGTGAGAAGGGCGACAACACCTACGCGATGCACTGGGCCGCCTCCGCGGGCCGTCTCGACGTCGTGCGGCGTCTAGCCGACGCCGGCGGCGACGTGGTCGGGGAGGGCGACGACCACGAGCTCGGCGTGATCGGCTGGGCGACCTGTTGGAACGACTGCGACGACGACGATCATCGCGCCGTCGCCGACTTCCTAGTGAGCCGTGGCGCGACGCATCACATCTTTTCCGCGATCGCGATGAACCTCGGGGACGAGGTGCGCCGGATTGTCGCCGCCGACGCGTCGGCCCTCAATAAGCGACAGAGCCGGAACGAGAATCACCGAACGCCCCTCCACTTTGCCGTGGCGATGAACCGGCAGGAGATGATTTCGCTTCTGCTCGATCTTGGCGCCGATCCTCTGGCGGTTGACGGCTCTGGCCAGCCGGTCGCGGCGTACGTGACCTCGCCCGGGACCGATCGGCGCGTGATGGAGAAGATCGTCGAGATGACGTCGGCGGAGTTCGTCAGCGCGTCTCGTGGACATCGCGCACCCCGTGGCAGTCCGATGGATCTCGCCGCTCTCGTGTCGCTCGGCGACTGGGACGCGGCTGCGCGGCTCCTTCGCGAGAATGCCAGTCTGATCGAGCCGGGCGGCGGTGTGCTGCACCTGATGGCCAAACGCAACGACGCGACGGCCCTCAGATGGCTGCTCGACCACGGCGCCGACGTGAACGGACGATGGGGGGACGCCGACGTGACGCCGCTGCATCTGGCAGCCTCTCAAGGACACGTGGAGGCCGCGCGCGTCCTGCTGACGGCCGGCGCCGATTCGACCATCCGCGACAGCCAACACGACAGCGACGCGCTCGGATGGGCCAGTTTCTTCCAGAAGCCGGACATCGTCCGGCTCATCGTCGAGCAGCGCGGGAAGGCGTGAGACGGCTGGAAGCCGTATACTGCCCGAGCGAAGGAGAACCAGACGTGATCATTCGAACGACTCTCGGCTCCATGTGTGTCGTCCTGGCGGTCTCCGCCGTCCCGGCATTCGCGCAGGCGTTTGCGAATGCCAGCACATCGCTCGCCAATTACACCGCCGCGGATTCCACGCCGCGAAAGGCGTGTGAAAGCTTGGCGTCGTTCAAAGGCGAGGGGATCGTGTCGATCAGTGCCCGCGTCGTACCGGCCGCGTCGGGTACACCGCAGCACTGCCGGGTGACCGGCATGATTGCGCCCGAGGTCGCGTTCGAGGTGAGCCTGCCGGATCGCTGGAACCGCCGCTTCTACATGACCGGCAACGGGGGCCTCGCGGGCGATGCCGTGGACGGTCCGACCAACGCCGACAGGACCGCCGGACTGAGCAACGGCTTCGTGCACGCGCGGACCAATACAGGCCACGACGCGCGAAAGGAGCCGAGCGGGTCGTTCATCCTCAGCAACCCGCAGAAAGCCCTCGACTACGCGTATCGTGCCGTGCACGTCACGGCCGACACGGCGAAGAAGATCGCGGCCGACTACTACGCGCAGCCGATTCAGTTCTCGTACTGGAACTCCTGTTCGAACGGCGGCCGTCAGGGACTGCTGGAAGCGCAGCGCTACCCCGACGATTTCGACGGCATCGTGGCCAACGCGCCCTGGGTCGATCAAACCGGGTTCGCCGTCGGAGCGATCTGGAATCAGAAGGCGCTGACGGAGGCGCCGGTCTCACCCGCGAAGATGGTGCTGGTCGGGCAGAAGGTGATGGACAAATGCGACGCGGCCGACGGCCTCAAGGATGGATTGATTGACGACCCGCGCGCGTGCCGCTTCAGCGCTGCGCGCGACGTACCGGCATGCAGCGCCGGTGTTGACGCGGAGGACTGCCTGACCGCGGCCCAGGCAGCGGCGATCGACAAGATCTACGCCGGTCCGACCAGCAACGGCAAACCGTTCATTGCCGGTTTCATGCCGGGCAGCGAGGCGGTGACGACGTCGGCGAATGGCACCTCGAACAGCGGATGGGTGGGCGCAATCGTGCCGGCGCAGCCCGGCGCGAAGCCCGCCGACTTCAACCTGGCCGAAGGCGTGGTGCGCTATCTGATCCTCGAGCCGCCGCAGCCGGAGTACGACTCGCTGACGTTCGATTACAACCGCGCCGCCGCGCTGGTCGCGCGCTGGAGCAAGCTGGCCGATGCGAAGGAGGCCGACCTGTCCGGGTTTCGCAAGAGCGGCGGCAAGCTCCTCATGACCTATGGGTGGGCGGACCAGATTCTTCAGCCGATGATGGGCGTGAACTACTACGAAGCCGTTGTGGCGAAGAACAGGAACGCGTCGGAGTTCGCGCGGCTGTTCATGATCCCAGGCATGGCTCATTGCGGGGGCGGAGTCGGGCCCGATCGCCACGACGCGGTGACGGCCGTTATCGACTGGGTCGAGAAGGGCAAGGCGCCCGACTCGATGCTGGCAAGCAAGGTGGCGGACGGCAAGGTCGTGCGGACGCGGCCGCTGTGCCCCTATCCGCAGGTTGCCAGATACAAGGGGCAGGGCAGTATCGACGAGGCGGCCAATTTCAGCTGCGTCGCGCCGCGCTAGGCGCCGCTTGGCGCCAAGTCGGGCGTTCATCGTGAGCAGGCGCGGCGCCGATGACTGCGCCGTACCGCTGTATCGCGGAGCAGGCAATGGCCACGATCCTCACGCGCGCCGCCATCGGGTTATTGGTGGCGGGCTCCCTGTTGGTTCAGTCGCTTGCCCTCTTTCGTGTCGAACTTCACGAAGAAGAGCGCCAGGCCGCCTTACGGCCTGAGCGCGAATTGTCCGCTGAGGGGATTCGCGCCCAGTACAGAGCCTTCCGACTGTTTATGCCCCTTGGATGGTTGACCGTCATCATCGGGCCCATTGCGATTCCCGTCGCGGTGCTGACAGCCAGGTCGCTAGGCCGGCGTCAGCGGAGGTCCGAACTCACAGTCATGATCGGTACGCTGGCGGCGGGCGGTGGCGCCGTCGTCGCATTCCTGGTCCCTCCGCTGGCGCTGTTCTGGATGCTTGAAGCCATCGAGCAGCGATGGTTCTCACAGCCGCTGCTGTTGATTCTGACGAATGGACTGCTCCAAGGGTGCGTGATCTCAACGCTCGTGGCTGCACGAGCGGACAAAGCTCACTCAGAGCGCCGTCAAACCTGACCGCGATCTGGTCTGGCAGATCGCCATCCGATCGATCACCATCTGCCCCCTGCCGTTCAAGGTCCAGTGAAGGTGGGCGCCAGGGCGGCGCTGCGCCGCACCGCCCCAGAATGTAAAGTCTTCTTAACAAGCCCGACAGGCCCCCCAAGTGACCGTATTTCGCCATGAAAGAACGCTTGACATGCCCAGTCGGTGCGCGAAGATAAGACTGAACACGTAACATCAGGACCGAGGGCCCTGTGATCAGACGACTGCTCATTGCTGCGTGCGTGGCGTTCATATCGGCGGTCCTGGTTTCAGGCCAGTCCGCTCCCCAGACCCCGGCTGGAAAACCTGCCGCGTCCGCACCCGTACAGGACGCTGCCGGCTCCCGCGCGCTCCTCGACAAGTACTGCGTCACGTGTCACAACGCCAGGACGAAAACGGCCGACCTCCTGCTCGACCAGCTGGACGTCGCGCACCTGGGCGACCATGCCGAGATCGCCGAAAAGGTCGTCCGCAAGGTACGCGCGGGGCTGATGCCGCCGACCGACATGCCGCGCCCCGATGCCGCGACGCTCGAGTCCCTCATCGTGTGGATGGAGAAGGAGCTGGACCGGGGCGCCGAGACCCATCTTCCCGCGCCCGGGCTGCACCGCCTCAATCGCACGGAGTACGCCAACGCGATCCGGGACTTGCTCGCGCTCGAGGTCGATCCCTCCAAGTTCCTGCCCATCGACGACTCGACCCACGGCTTCGACAACATCGCGGGCGCGTTGACGATGTCGCCGGCGCTGATGGAGGCGTACTTGTCGGCCGCCGGCAAGATCAGCCGGCTTGCCATCGGCAACGTCGACACAGCGACGCAATGGGTGTGGGACGTGCCGGCCGATACGGCGCAGAACCATCACATCGAAGGGCTCCCGTTCGGCACGCGCGGCGGCATCCGCATCGAGCATCCGTTCCCGGCCGACGGCGAGTACGCGTTCAACGTGAAAGGCGTCACGGGCTATTTCCAGGCGGTGCTCGGCGGCATCTCTGGCGAGAAGCTGGAAGTGCTCGTGGACGGCGAGCGCGTCCACCTCTTCGACTGGGACAAGGAGATTGCCAATACGACGGGTAAGGGGCGCTGGACGCCCCGCATTCCGATCACGGCGGGCCATCACGTGATCGGCGTGACGTTCCTTGCGACCAACGACGTGCCGGGCACCGAGCTGAACAAGCCGTTCCAGCGCACGATGAACACGCCTGGCTCGATTCCCGGCTTCATCTTCTACCCGCACGTCGGCCAGGTGACGCTCGAAGGCCCGTACGACGCGAAGGGCGCGACGGACACGTCGAGCCGGCGGCGGATCTTCACGTGTCGTCCGGCGGCGCCGCGCGAAGAGGAGCCGTGCGCGCGGAGCATCGTATCCACGCTGGCCAGGCGCGCATTCCGCCGCCCGTCCACTGCCGCGGACCTGAAGCAGTTGATGCCGTTCTACCAAGTGGGCCGCAGCGAGGGTGGGAGCTTCGAAGAGGGGATCGAGTCAGCGCTGCAGCGGATCCTCGCCGACCCGGAGTTCATCTACCGGGGCGAGCGCGAGCCCGCAGGGCTGACAGCCGGCCGGAGCTACCGGCTCACCGATCTCGAGTTGGCATCGCGGCTCTCGTTCTTCCTGTGGAGCAGCATTCCCGACGACCAGCTGATCGACGTCGCCGCGGCGGGTAAGTTGAAGGACCCGGCCGTGCTCGAGCAGCAGGTCAAGCGGATGCTGGCCGATCCGAAGTCCGCCGATCTCATCTCGAACTTCACGGGGCAGTGGCTGAGCGTGCGATCGCTCAAGACAGTGGAGCCGGTCGTCAATCTGTTCCCGGACTTCGACGACAACCTGCGGAGCGCGTTCCAGCGGGAGGTCGAGCTGTTCTTCGAGAGCATCGTCCGCGAGGATCGCAGCGTCCTCGATCTGCTGACGGCCGACTACACCTTCGTCAACGAGCGGCTCGCCAAGCACTACGGTATCCCGAACATCTACGGCTCGCAGTTCCGGCGGGTGACGCTGCCGCCGCAGCTCGACGTGCGCCGCGGCCTGCTGGGAAAAGGCGCGTTGCTGACGGTGACGTCCAACCCGGCACGGACCTCGCCCGTCGCGCGAGGGAAGTGGGTCCAGGCGACGCTGCTCGGCGTGGAGCCGCCGCAGCCGCCGCCGGGCGTCGAGGTCAACATCCTGCGCGCCAACGACAACACCGGCAACACGAAGCAGCCGACGATGCGGCAGGTGCTGGAGCAGCATCGCATCAGCCCGACGTGCTCGGCCTGCCACAAGATCTTCGAGCCGGTCGGGCTCGCGCTCGAGAACTTCGACGCCGTGGGCGCCTGGCGTACGCATGACGAAGGCCTGCCGGTCGATACCAGCGGCAAGCTCCCGGACGGCACGTCGCTCGACGGCGGCGTGGCGGCGCTCCGGGCGTCTCTCGTGCGCTACTCGGATCAGTTCACTCGCGTGGTTGCCGAAAAGCTCCTCACCTACGCGCTCGGCCGCGGCGTGGAACACGACGACATGCCGACGGTGCGCGCGATCGTGCGAGGCGCCGAGTCGAGCCAGTACCGGTTCTCGTCGCTCGCGGCCGGTATCGTGAAGAGCGAGCCGTTCCCGATGAACATGAAGCCTGTTGCACAGCCGGAAGCCGCCGT
>DASTDQ010000153.1:0-2203 GCA_035710305.1 Vicinamibacterales bacterium
GCCGTCGCCTAACGGGTTTGAGCTAAGCAGCGGCCGCCGCGGGGGACGCGGACGGCCACGCCATGATAGCCCGGAATGGGCGAGCAATGGGCCGCCGCGAAGCGGCGGACCTGCGAGCTGCCGGGCCGCCGACGCGCGACGGCGGCGGCCGTCTGCTTGAGCGAATGGTTAGCCCGGATTATGCATGAAAAACCGGGGGCGCGGCGCCCACTGGTCGTTTGACGCTGGTATACAGCGGTTGCTCTTGAAGAAACGACCAAGGAGCTCCAAGCTCATGGATGAGCGCCGCGCTGACCCGGTTCTTTTCGAGGATCTCTACGAGAAGCCTACCAGAGTCTCGTTCGACGAGCAACGGACGAGCTCGGACGGCGGGGTGTTCCTGGTGAGCGCTGCCGATCGCCTGTTGGGGATAACCCGGGCGTTCGTGGACCGGATTCGGGACGGTCGTCAGCCGGGCAAGGTGCAACACACGGTGGAGCAGCTGCTCCGTCAACGTGTGTTCGGGATCGCCTGCGGCTACGCCGACGCCAACGACGCCGCGAAGCTGGCCGGCGACCCGATGATGCGGCTGGCGGCCGGGCGGTCTGCGGAGGAGGACGATGACCTGGCGGGCCAGTCGACGCTCTCGCGGTTCGAGAACTCGCTGGACGCGACGACGCTGTTCCGGATCGGGTGCGGGCTGGCGGAAGCGGTCCTGGATCATCAGAAGCGGCGTCGCCGGGCCGGCCGCAAGCCGCGGCTGATCACGATCGACCTCGACCCGACGGATGATCCGACGCACGGTCAGCAGCAGTTCGCGTTCTTCAACGGCCACTACGGGAACTGGTGCTATCTTCCGCTGGCTGCCTTCGTCAGCTTCGACAGGGACCCGACGCAATACCTGGTTGGCGCCGTTCTGCGTCCCGGCAAAGCTCATGCGACACATGGGGCGTTCTGCGTGCTGCGGCGGCTCATCGAGATGATTCGTTGGCGATGGCCCAAGGCGCGCATCCGCGTCCGGCTCGACGGTGGCTACGCCACCCCGCTCATGTTCGAGTGGCTGGAGTGGTGGGGCGTCGAGTACCTCGTGGCGATGGCTGGAAACAAGCGTCTGGACGCGATTGCCGAGCCGGCCATGCGCAAGTCACGTCGAGAGCAGCGTCAGACCGGCGAGACCGCCCGCCGGTTCGGCGAGTGCCGCTATGCGGCGCGAAGCTGGGATCGCCGGCGACGAGTGATCTTCAAGGCGGAGGTCGTCGTGCTGAGCGGTCGACCGCCACGCGACAACTGCCGCTTCGTGGTGACCAACCTCCCCCATTCGCCGGAACGGGTCTACAACATCTACCGGCAACGCGGCGACGCCGAGAACCGGATCAAGGAGCTCCAGCACGGCGTCGATATCGGCCGCACGAGCTGCACGTCGTTCCTGGCCAACGCCTTCCGCGTGTTGATGTCCGCCGCGGCGTACATGCTCCTCCAACTCCTGCGGGAGTATGCCCCCGATGAAGGTCTTCGCCGCGCGCAGGCCTGGACGCTCCGGGAACGGCTCATCAAGGTCGCTGCCAGAGTCCGCGTCACGTGGCGTCAGATCCAGATCCATCTTCCGGCGACGTGTGGCTGGGCACACCTCCTGAGACGCTTGGCGATCAACCTCGGCGCCGAACCGGCACTCGGACCGTAGCCTCTGGTGATCCTTCAATCCGTGAGCGCCATCCCCGGGGCGATGTCACCTGCGCGCGGTGTGCCGAAATCGGCGACCGTCATCCGCGGCCCCGCACACGCCGAGGCTCGGCCAGCAAAACCCGGGGCTCCCTGACGCCCGCCGCCACATTCCGACCCTCGCCGCCTACGACAACTCGGCCGACCTCGCCTGCGAGGCGAGATTCATGCATAATCCGGGCTAACGGCTTTGAGCTAAGCAGCGGCCGGGGCGACGAGCACCGGACGCGCAGAGAAGGATAGCCCCTGGCAGCGAGCATTGGGCCGCCGCGAAGCGGCGGACCTGCGAGCGGGAGGGTGTACGACGCGCGACGAGCACGGCCGTCTGCTTGAGCGAATGGTTAGGCCACGGGCAACTGGGATGATGGGGATACGGAGAGGAGGCGTCCGTGCGGGGGGCGAGGGTGGCCCGAGGCGGCCAAAGTCCGGCTGGAAGGTGTGCCTGAGGACACTGCCAGAGGGCCGGCGACGCGTGGCGTGTCGGAATGTGATTCGGAGCGGAAGG
>DASTDQ010000154.1:0-9260 GCA_035710305.1 Vicinamibacterales bacterium
GACGTGCTGGGTCTTTCGCCCGCGCTGGGGCGCTTCTTCGTGCCGGAAGAGGACCGCGTGCCGGGGCGCGATGCCGTCATCGTGCTCGCGCACGAGACGTGGGCCGAGCAGTTCGGATCCGATCCGGCCGTTCTCGGCAGCCGCGTGAAGGTCGGCGGCGTTGATTTCACGGTGATCGGTGTCGCACCGGCCAGCTTCACGGGCATGCATCTCGTGCTGCCTCCGCACTTCTACGTTCCGATGGCCATGACGCCTTCGCTCGCGGGAGAGTCTCCACGCGCCCTCGAGCAGAGGGACGCGCGTGGCCTCGACGTCCGCGGCCTGCTCAAGCCCGGCGTTTCCCTGGAGCAGGCCAGGCAGGAGTCGGCGGTCATTGCCGCCGGCCTCGAAAAGGCGTTTCCCGATACGAACCGGAACATCGGGATGACCGCGAAGAGCGCGCTCGACGCCCGGCTCGAGGAGCGGGGCCCCTCCGCGCCTAGCGTGTTCACGCTGATGACACTCGCGCTGGTCGTGCTCCTGGTGGCCTGCGCGAACGTCGCCGGCCTCCTGTTGAGCCGCGCTCCGGAGCGACAGCGCGAGATCGGCCTGCGGCTGGCCATCGGCGGCGGCAGGTTCCGGCTCGTCAGGCAGTTGCTGACCGAAAGCCTTCTGCTCGCCGTAGGAGGCGGCCTCCTCGGCCTTGCGGTCGGCTACGGCGGGGTGGTGCTGCTGCACCAGTTGCCCATCATCAGCGACATCGGTGTCCGCATCAGGTTCGACCTGGATCGCCGCGCAATTACCGTGGGTCTTACGCTGGCCGCGGCAAGCGTCATCCTGTCAAGCCTCGTCCCCGCGTGGCGTGCGACACGCGCGACCGATCTCACGACGACGCTGCGAACGGGGACCGCGAGGCTCGAGCGGTTGTCGCGGCTGTGGGGCCGCAACGCGCTCGTCGCCATTCAGGTGGCTCTGTCGCTCGTGCTCCTCACCGTCACGGCATTTCTGTCTCGGAGCTTCGAAGCCGAGTTGAACCGCCCTGGCTTTCGAACCGAGCGCATGCTCCTCGCGGGCTTCGAGCCCGAGCTCGCCTCGTACGACGCGTCACGCACCGACGCGTTCTACCGCCTGCTCAAGGAGCGTGCCCGTAACATCCCGGGCGTGACGTCGGTCGGCATGACCTCGATCCTGCCGTTGAACCAGGACAACCGGGAATCGAGGAGGATCGTCCCCGAAGGGTTTCAGCTGCCCCAGGGGACAGAGAACGTACCGATTCTCTCGTCCCGCATCGACGAGGGCTATCTCGAGACGATGGCCATCCCGATCGTGAGGGGACGCGGCTTTCAGCCGAACGATACGGCGGACTCGCGGCTCGTGGTCCTTGTCAACGTCGCGATGGCGAACCGCTACTGGCCGGGGCAGGATCCAATCGGCAAGCGGATCCAGCTTCTCGACCGTGAAGGAGGGCCGTGGGCGGAGGTCGTCGGCGCCACGGCGGACAACAAATACAACTGGATAGGCGAACCACCGACTCCGTGGATGTACCTTCCGTGGCAGCAGGAACCGGGACCTCGCGCCACTCTGCTCGTGGCGGCCTCTCGCGACTCGAGCGGGCTTGCCATTCCTGTTCGCCAGATCGTCCGCGAGATCGATGCGAACATGCCGATCTCCGGCATGCGGACGATGGAGGACTACTATCACGGAAACGCCGTCGGCATCGTGACGACGCTGCTCCGCGTCACGGGCAGCATGGGGTTGATGGGGATGGCGATGGCGGTGGTGGGGCTCTACGGCCTGGTCGCGTACTTCGTCGCGCGGCGCACGCGGGAGATAGGGATCCGGATGGCGGTTGGCGCCAGGGCGTCATCGATCCTGGGCCTCGTGCTGCGCCATGGGCTCATGCTGACGGCCCTGGGCGTGATGCTCGGCGTCATCGGGAGCGTGGCCGCGGGCGGTCTCCTGCAAGGCCTCTTCGAGAATCCTGCAAACACCGGCATCGATCTGGGGACGTATCTTCTCGTCGTGCCGTCGCTCGTGGCTGTGACGATGCTGGCCGCCTACGTCCCCGCGCGGCGGGCGGCGCGGATCGATCCGCTCAAGGCGCTGAGGCAGGAGTAGACCATTTGTGATTTGAGGACTATTGATTGCTGATTCGTTGCTGATTGGCGATTCGTCAGATCGCGTCGCTGACGCTCGACAAGGAGAAGCCCCTGACCGTGAGCGCCGGCACAACCACCGGCGGACCGACCGAGCTGTTCTCGCTGGCCGCGACACGCGTCGGACGGCCCAGTATCTCCACGTTCTGGAGCAGATCGGCGAGCGATTGATTGAATCGGAAGTTCGTCACCGGCCGGCTGATCCTCCCGTTCTCGATCAGGAACGTACCGTCCCGCGTGAGACCCGTGTGAGAAATGATACGCGGGTTGAGCGGACGGATATACCAGAAGCGGCTGAGCAGCACTCCGCGCTTCACCGACTTGATCATGTCCTCGACGCTGGCGTCTCCTCCCGACATGATCAGGTTCGAGGGAGGCGCCTTGGGCGCGACGCGCTTCTGCTCGGCCCAGAATCTCGAATACGAGAGGTTCCTGAGCACGCCGTTCTCGACCCAGACTTCCCGCACAACGGGGAGGCCTCCGGCGGTGAACGGGCTCGTTTCCGCGTTTGTGCTTGCCGGGTCGCTGACGATCGTGACCCGCTCGTCGAAGAGCTTCTCGCCGACGCGAGTGCCGCCGCCCTTTCTCGAGAAATAGGAGCGGCCCTCGTCGGCCTGGCGCGCATCGAACGCGCTCTGCATGCGCAGCATCAGCATCCCGACGGCGGTCGGCTCCAGCACCACGTCGTACCGGCCCGGCTCGAGCGACGTCTTGCCGCGCCATTGCTGGCATTTGCGAACGGCATCCTCGGCAAGGCGCTGCGACTCGATCGTGGTCCAGTCCGCCCCTTCGTCGCCGGCCCAGCCCGACGAGGAGCCGTCCGGCGTCCGAATCGTCAGCGTCGACGCCACGCCCGTGCTCGAATCGTAGGCAAAGAGCCCCTTCGACGTGGCGACGGCCTGCGAGCCGGCACGCACGTCGATGAAACCCGCGGCAACGGTCCTTGAACTCTCTGCCGCGTTGATCGCCAGCGCCGCCGCGCGGGCGCGCGACTCAATCGTCAGACCGCCGGTGGCAGGGTAGTAACCGTTCACCTGGGCATAGGTCTGAGCGCCCAGCTCCGGCAGGTACTCCGGATTCTCCGGCGAGATGCGAGCGAGATCCTCGCACTCCTTGACGGTGCGGGCGAGGGATGCCGCCTCGAGACGATTGGTTTCCACCGACGCGATGCGTTTGCCGAACACGCTGGTGATACGGATGCTGACGTCGCTGGTCGTCCCCGCCGTCGTGATGCGATTGGTCGCGGTACGCGTGAAGCCCCGCATGCCGGACTCGATGTTCGCGCGCGTGTGGTCCGCTCTGGCGAAGCTCAGGATGCGATCGCAGAGCGAGCGCATCTCATCGGCCGACAGACCGTGGCGGCTGCTGCTCCCGGATCCCGTGTCCCGTATCGCGGTTTGATCGCGTTCGGCCATCGCCGCCTCAAGCCGTGTTGATCACGCTGATGTTTCTGAACAGCGCGATGGGACATCCGTGAGACACGGCGTTCGCCTGTCCCGGCTGCCCTTTCGCGTCGGTAAACGTCGCGCCGAGCGCGTAGGTCTTCGGACCGCCGATCACGGCCATCGAGCGCCAGAATTCAGGTGTGCGCGCCACGTACGCAACGTCGCGCAGCATGCGTGTCTTCTTGCCGTCGCGGATTTCCCAGAAGACCTGCCCGCCGAACTGGAAGTTGTAGCGCTGCTGATCGATCGAGTAGGAGCCGTCGCCTTCGATGTAGATCCCGCGCGTTGTCGCACCTATGACGTCGTCTTCGCTCAGGTCTTGACGACCCGCGAGAAGACTCACGTTGGACATCCGCGGGAACGGGATGGCCGACCAGTCTTCGCCGTACGAATGGCCGGGGCTCGACGTCACGCCCGTGATGGAAGAGGTCCAGCCGACCATGTCGCGCGTCGCGCTCTGATAGTTCACGAACACGCCTTTGTCGATGATCGGGTAAGAAGTGGCCGCGACGCCTTCGTCGTCCCAGCCCACCGTGGCGCAACCGCCAGGTTCGTTCCGATTGGCCTGGACGTTCATGAGCTCCTGGCCGAGCGTGAACGTCCGCAGGACGTTCTCGGGAGGAGCCAGGAACGTCGTGCCGGCGTAATTGGCCTCATAGCCGAGCGCTCGATCGAGCTCGGTCGGGTGCGCGATCGATTCATGAATCGTCAGCCACAGGTGCGACGGGTGCAGCACGAGATCCCATGTGCCCGGCTCGACCGGCGCGGCCGTCAGCTTCATGGCCGCCTCTTCCGCCCACCGCGTGACATTGCCGGGGAGATCCAGACCAACGATGTACTCCCAGCCGCGGCCGGCAGGGGCGGCAACCGCTTCGCGTGTCTGGAAGTCGGAGGAGTCCCCGGCCACCGCAGTGATGACCACATCGGGATTCAGTCGAATGAAGGTCTGCTGGATCATCGAACCGTCGCTCGTCGCGACCAGGCGGCGCTCCTTGACCGACAGAATGCTCGACGACACGAATCGCACGCCCTTCACGCGCAACGCCTCGGCATTCGTCCTGAGGAGGAGGTTGGCCTTCTGTTCGATCGGGATCGTGAACGGATCGATCTCGTGCGGTGTGATCCAACGACCGTCGGACACCCGGGTGACCGGAGCGAGCGTCATGCGAACGGGCGCAACCGTGTCGTTGGACGCGGCAATCGTCGCCGCGTCGCGAGCGGCGCGTGCGATGGCGTCTTTGCTGAGATCGCGAGTCGCGGCAAAGCCCCATGATCCGCCGACGAGGGCGCGCACCCCGATTCCGTAGGTCTCGGTCTTGGTGACGTTCGTGATCTGCTGCTCTCGCGTGCCGACCGCTTCGAAGAGCCCGTGCGTGATGCGCGCGTCGGCATAGCTCGCGCCCGCCGATTTCGCGGCGTCGAGCGCGAGCAGCACGAGATCGCGCTCTGAGGCATCCGGTCCGGGAGCCGTTGGGCCCTGGGCAAGCCCCAGCGCCAGCGCTGGGGCTTGCTCAACGCCTAGCGCCAGCGTTGCGCCACCCGCGATCTTCACGAAGTCGCGTCGTCCGATCGTGTCCATGCGTCCCTCTCGTGCGGCATAAGCATACCGGGCTGTGGCCGATGAAGAGAAACCTCGACAGTTCGTCCGAGCGAATTCGATGGGCCTGCCGCTGGCGGGAGGGCTAGAACGAGAACTGACCTCCAAGCTTGAAGAACCGGCTCTGAAGCACGTTCGTCGGGCGCTGCCACGCCGCCAGCGTCGCAGAGGTCGAGTACGTCGAGCTCACCGTATACGGCCAGCTGCTGTTCAGCACGTTGTAGACGTCGAAGTCCACGCGAAGGCGATAGCGCCCGAAGCCGAATCGCTTCGAGACCCGGAGATCGATCTGATTCAGGTTGTGATCCCCGTAGTCCTCGCCTTCCCGAATCAGCTGGATCGTCCGCGATGCCACGCCGGTCCAGTTGCGGCCGATCATCGGATTCGCCACCGCGCTGGTGACGGCCCAGTTCGCCTGTATGCTCGGACCGGCGCCGCCGGTCTGCAGGCCGCGCGTGAACTGATAGGTGCCCGATACGACGACGTCCCACGGCAGTGTGTAGGCGCCCGATATCTTCGCGTCCGGGCGGTACGGGTACACGCGGTGGCACCCGGTCGAGCCGTCCGGGTAGATCTCGGTGCCCTGAGCTGTAAGACCGACGACGGCATCGAGGCCGGCCGCGAGCAGGTTGCAGTTGTCGAACGTCCTCGAGGTGGCCGCCACACCCGCCTTCAGGAACGCGCCACCCTGGAAGCGTGCTTCCACGTTGACGTCGTAGCCCTGGTACATGTTGGTCTCGCCGCCGAAATCCTCGGAGAACCTGATCAGGTTGTTTGCAGGCAGGTTCTGCGCGAACACCGCCGGCTTCAGATCCTGCACGCCGCACACCTTGTAGCCGCCGCCGCCCGGGAGATCGGAATCGACCGGCGTGGTAATGCAGAAGCTGTCGTAGCTCGACGCGTCGTACCGGAGATCGTCGGTGAAGGTCTGGTTGCCGAACGTACGGCGATAGTAGCCGCCGTTGACCGAGATGCGATTGGCCAGCTGGTGCTGCAGAGCGACCGAGTACTCCGTGTTGTAGCCGCGCTTGTGCCACCCGTTGAGTACCTCGGGATCGGTCGTCGTCGTGGACACGTTCTTGCCGAACGTCGGCGTCGAAGTCGAGGGCGATAGCTCGTTGAACTGGATGTTGCCGGCGCTGTCGAGCGGCAGGCCGTTCACGTCGTGATCGGTCCAGGTCCGCGTGTCGGTGAGCCCGAGCGCGGTGACCGGATTGTTCTGGTTGGCGACGGCAATCTGCTGCCCCGCGACGTAGCGCGCGACGCTGACCTTGACGGCCGTTCGTCCGTCGCCGAAGACGTCGACCGCCACGCCGACTCGTGGTGAGATGTCCTTCCAGTCCTGCACCGTCCCCACGCAGCCGGCCCTCGAATCGTTCCGGCCGTCGGCGCACCGGCCGAAACGGATGCCGTCGTTGAACCGGCTCGGTGTCACCAGGCTTTCGCGCGTCTCGCCGATGAACCAGTCATAACGAAGGCCCAGGTTCAGCGTGATGCGGTTCATCGTCCAGCGGTCCTGCACGAAGATGCCGGTGTCCGCCTTGATGCCGTTGCTGCGGTCGGTCGGGAGGCGCAGCGTGACCTGCACCGGCCGGCCCGCGTTGTAGGTGATCGGCTGCATGTCGCCCGTCCACTGCTCGAGCAGGCGCCAGTCGCCCTGCGAGACCGTGGTGCCGAGCCGGAACGAGTGGGACCCGGTCACGTACGACGCCGCGCCCATGAACGTGCGAAGGATCGAGAAGTGATCCGCGGGGTTGTTCCACGCGTTGGCGATGCGGTTGTTCGACTGGTCCAGGACAGTGTAGACAGTCGCGTTCCTGATCGCGTCGGGGTCCCAGACCTTCTCGGACAGATTCGTCACGCCCGGCTGATACAGCTCCGTGTATTCCTGGTTGTAGTAGCCGAATCCGCCCTCGAGCAGCAGACGGCTGCTCTGCGCCCGCGTCCACTTAGTGACGTTGACGAAGCTCGTTGGCGTCACCTGGACGCCCGCTGCCTCGGGCGGGACCGTGGCGCTGATGCCCCAGTGATTGCGGTCCTTGCTCTGGTTGTCGTGATAGACCGACACCTTGTCCTTGCTGCTCGCCTGCCACGACACGCGCACGGCGTTGCTGAGGATGACGCCGTCGTCGATGCCGGGGCGGCTCGTGTCCGCCTGGTAGATGAACGGCGACGGATGGGCGTCGAAGTAGCTGTCGGCGACGGTCTTGTCGAGGCCCCAGTGCCTGAACGTGTAGTAGAACCAGAGCCGGTCGCGGAGGATCGGGCCGCCGACGGACGGATTGACGTCCCAGATCTGCTGGATCTCGGCCACGTTGCTCAGGCGGTTGCCCGGGTTGAACGTGGTGCTGCCGCTCAGGTTCGACCGCGTACATGGCTGGCCGACGCCTGGTGAGCCGCAGTTGGACGAGGCCCACGAGCCGTCGGTGAAGTTGGCGAAGACTTGTCCGCGGAATGAGTTGCCGCCGTCGCGCGGCACCATGTTGACGCGAATGCCGCCCTGGCCCATCTCGGCGGAATCGGCGCCCGTGATGTAGCTCAACTCCTCGAAGCTGGCGTCGTTCCAGTACACGCCGCTGTAGGCGCCCTGCGCCTCCAGGTTGTTGAGCCGCAGGCCCTCGATCGTCTGCACCGTGTCTGCGGAGCCACGGTACTGGAGCGGCGACTGCTGCAACTGCCCGGAGCCGCCAACGTCGCGCGACAGCGCTCCACCGCCCCCGACCGCGAGCGCCGTGCCCGGGATCATGATCCCGACTGCCTGGATGTTGCGGCCGGTCGGCAGCAGGTCCAGGGTCTCGCGCGTCATCACGTGGCGCGACGTGATGCTCTGTGTGTCAACGATGGGGGATTCACTGGTCACCGTGACGGTTTCTTCGAGCGCTCCGACCTTCAGCTCGGCGTCGATGCTGGCGGTAAAATCCGAAGTCAGCTCGATGCCTTCGCGCACCACTCTGGTGAACCCTGGCAGCGTGAAGGTGACCTTGTAGACTCCCGGACGCAGGCTGACGATCCTGTAGTTGCCCCCGCGGTCGGAAACGACAGCGCGGGCTTTTTCGATCAGCGCGGGGCTGGCGGCTTCGACCGTAACCCCCGGCAGCACACCGCCGGTGGCGTCCCTGACGACGCCGGCGATCTCGCTCTGGGCGGCCGCGCTGGCTGGCCAGAACACGACGCAAACGAGGACAACCCAGAATCCGAAGGTAACCGTTCGCATGGGATTCCTCCACGTCATTGAAGGTGCCCTTGAGACCGGGTTCGAACTGATATGGCAGTGGAAGGCTACGCCTGCCGGCCCCCGTCGTCAACACGGCCGGGATGGCGGGCTCAAGAGCCCGTCCAAGGGGCCCACGCCGGGACCCCGCGAGGTCCAGACACTGGTCGGGACGTCACGCGCTTCAACGATCCATTGACGATTGAATCCCGTCCGGGCGCGGCGTGCGGCGCGGATCGATCCGCTCAAGGCGCTGAGGCAGGAGTAGACTAATTTCTCCGCGGCACCAAGACACCATGAGAAACCTGCTACTTCTCTTCGTCGTGATCACGCTTGCCGCGACGGCAACGCTTCGCGCGCAGTCGTCGGACACGTTTGACGTCGCGTCGATCAAGGCGCTCGGCGAAGCGAACGCCGCGGCGCTCGCCAGGTTCGGCGACGGGTGCGATGGCGGTTTCCCGCGTGTCGAGGGAAACCGGTTTACCGTCACGACGACCGTCTACGCGTTGCTCACGTGGGCCTACGCGTTCAATAACCGGGGAGGCTGTTCCTTCGTCAGCTATGGTGGCTTCATCGCTGGTGGGCCTTCATGGATCCGGAACGAGCGATTCGAGATCCGGGCGCTGATGCCGGAGGGTTCTCCCGCATACACGACCGGACAATTCATGGAAGGCGCAGCTCCGAAACTTGAAACGATGATTCGCAACCTGCTGGCCGATCGCTTTCAGATCACGGTTCATCGAGAGACGAAGGAAGTCCAGGGCTATCTTCTGGTGGTGGGAACGGGTGGACCAAAGATCCGCCCATCGAGCGATGCCCCGACCCCCAACGCCGCGGCGCCGCGGCGGCAGGCGGCCGCGGCTCCGGGCGCC
>DASTDQ010000155.1:0-4398 GCA_035710305.1 Vicinamibacterales bacterium
TCGGTTGCCGGGGTGACCGACGAGCGAACGCGCATCAAGCATGCCCTGCGCGACCCGGGAATCGCGCCGCGTGCCGTCGTCAGCGATCCCACCCTCACGCTGGCGACGCCGTCGTGGCTCTGGGCGGCGAGCGGGATCCGCGCGCTCGACCACGCCGTCGAATCGATGTACTCGCTTCGGCACCATCCCCTCAGCGACGCCCTGGCCTCACGTGGGCTCTCGCTGCTGCTCGAACACCTGCCGCCGTCGCTCACGACGGTTGGCGAGGAGCAGTTGATGCACCGGTCGCAGTGCCAGATGGGCGCCTGGATGGCGGTCTTCGGCATGACCAACGCGGGCTTCGGCCTGTCGCACGCGCTCGGCCACCAGATCGGGCCGCGGTGGGACGTGCCGCACGGCGTCACCTCGTGCATCACGCTGCCGCACGCCATGCGTTTCATGGCGGACCGCGTTCCGGGGCGCTTCCGGCCGATTGCCGACGGCTTCGGGCTGCGGTTCGACGAGGCGCACCCGAGGACGACGGCGATGGCGTGCGCGGATCGCATGGCCTCCTTCATCGCCCAGTTCGACGTGCCGCGGCGACTCCGCGACGCCAAGGTGCCTTCCGAGGAGATCGGCGACGTCGCCGGCATCGTTCACGGCATCATGGACAGCGCGCACGTCGTGGACGGCGCCGTCACGCGCGGGCAGCTCGAGTCGCTGCTTGCTGGCGCTCTGTAAGTCCTTGGTGCTTGGTGCTTGGTCCTTGGTCCGTTCTTGGTCCTTGGTCCGTGCGTGGTCCTCGGCCCGTGCTTGGTCCTCGGTCCTATGTCCGTCCTTGGTCCGTGAGGACCGCAGGACCATGGAGGCTGGATGGATGGACGTCTGGACCAGAGACCAGGGGACTACGGACGGACAAAGGACCAAGGACGGACCAAGAACGAAGGACCAAGCACCAAGGACGATAGCGCAGCGACCTCAGTGCTTCGTGGCGGCCGCCATCGCCGCCTGGCCGCGCGCGTGGCTCGTCGAGAAGATCACGTGGAGCGCCATGAGCGCCTGCAGCGGGTGGCAGCCGGCTTCCGCGAGCGGTCCGACGTGCTCGCTCACCTTGCCGCCCTTGCCGACGTTGATCATCGACTTGGCCGCTTCACGCTGCTGGCCGTGCAGCCCGTACTCGTCGCACACCCTCTCGAAGTCGTTGATGATGCGGTCGCGCAGGTCCTGGCTGTGGCGCGACTCGAACAGCAGCTTGTTGAGCCCGTAGGCTTCTGACGGCGGGTGTTTGTAGAACAAGTAACCCTGGTTCGCGAACTTGAAGCCGCCGTACTGCTCGGCGACCTTGGTCGGTGCGTTGGTGCGTGCGCGCTGGGGCAGGAAGCGCATCAGGCCGAGGCCGTGGTGCCACGTGGGGATGTAGTCGATCAGCTCACCTTCGATCGATGCCCCGATCGCGCCGAACATGACCGCCCAACTCAGCATCTCGGTGTTGCCGACCTCGTCGAGCTGCGTGCCGGTCATGTTCAGGAGTGCCTCGCCGTTGCCGGCCTCGAACTGCGACACCAGCCAGCGGTCGAAGTCGAATTCGGGGTTCAGATACTTCGTCGTGCCGGGGAAGTGCGACATGCCGCCGCTCGCGATGATGGCGACCCGCTCCTTCCGACCCTTGACGATCGAGGCGATCGCCTTCCCGAGCGCCTCGCAGCGGCGCGGCGTCGGGAGCGGCGGGACGTACACGTTGGTGAAGAAGGGAACGACCGGGATGTTGCGCTTGCCGATCACGTACTCGAACGGGATCGAAAAGGCGTGGCCCAGCTCGGCATCCTCGGAGTACGCGATGTCGAAGCTGTGATCGACGACGAGCTTGTTGAGGATGTCCTCGGCCATCTCGCGATGGATCGGCAGGTTGTGCTCGCGCCCCGCGAACTTCGCGACGGCCCGATCGCCGGCGACGATCGCAAACGACGGCACGCAGCTGACGGAGAACGTCTCCACGTGGTCGGCACCGAAGAACAGGATGGCGTCGGGCTTCGTCTCGTCGAGGACCTTGCCGAGCTCCTGCATGCCCCGGCCGGCCTGGTCGAGCTGCTTCGGATCCTCGTCCGGCGGCCGCGTGAACATGTACGGGGTATGACACGTGCCGACTGCCGCAACGATCTCGCCCATGGGTGACTCCTCTGATCCGCGCACGCTAAAGCGTGCGCGCTACTCTCACTGCGGCCGGGTCCGCGCACGCTAAAGCGTGCGCTCTACTCTCACTTGCGGCCGGGTCTGCCCCCTGCCCCCTGCCCCCTGATCCCTAAGTCTATCGTTTCATCGCCTTGTCGATGCCGTCGAGCAAGGCCATCGTCGGCAGGCAGCTCGCGGCGCTCGATTCAGGCTGCCGCCCTTCGCGGATCGCGCCGACAAACTCCACGTCCTGGCGATCGAAGGCGGGGACGCCGTCGAGCTGGACGTCCTTGCCCTCGCTGTCGGTCATCGAATCCCGGTAGACCTTGTAGGTGTCCTCCTCGCCGATGTAGCGGTAGAACCCGCCGAAGGGCCCCTTGTTGTTGAACGACATGGCCATCGTGAAGAGCGGCCCCTTCTTCGACTTCATCGCCACGGTGAGGTCCATCGGGATCTTCAGCTCGCCGTGACTGGGCCCTTTCTGGCCCCAGACCTTCCACTTCGGCTCGTCGAGGATCCACTGAGCCAGATCGACTGAATGACATCCGTGATGCCAGAGCAGGTTGTCCACCCAGGACCGTGGCTGGCCGTGCATGTTCAGGTTGGTCCGCCGGAAGAAGTAGGTCTCGACCACCATGTGATGCAGGTGGAACGACCCTTCCTGGATGCGCCGCCGGATCTCGCGGTGGGGGCTCGAGAAGCGCCGCGTGTGCGTCACCATGCACACCTTCTTCGCTTTCTTCGCCGCGCTGACCATCCGCTTCGAGTCCGCGAGGTTGAGCGCCATCGGGATCTCGACCTGGACGTGCTTTCCCATGGCGAGCGCGAGGAGTGTCTGGGCGGCGTGCTGCTCGCTGGGCGTGGTCAGGATGACGGCGTCTACGCCCGGGCGGTCCATGCACGCTTTCAGGTCGGTGGACCAGTGGGGGATGTTCCACTTGGAGGCGAACTCCTTGACGCCGCTTTCAGTGCGGCCGGCCACCGACACGACCTGAACGCCGTCGATCTTGGCCAGGGCCTTCACGTGGATCTCGCCCATGGCGCCCGTACCCGCCAGACAAATCTTCATCGCCGCTCCCGAATCACCAACCAACAATCACCAATCAACGACGAATCACTCGTCAAAGATCGTCGAATCGACAATCGCCTAGGGTATCACTTCAGGCCAATACAGACGCATCGGGTTGTCCACGAGGAGCTTCTGCTGGAGCGCCGCGGTCCGTGCGATGTGGGGCACGTAGTCCACCAGCAGGCCGTCGTCGGGCATGTGGTTCTTGAGATTGGGGTGCGGCCAGTCCGTGCCCCACAGCACCCGTTCGGGAAACGTCTCGACGAGCCTGCGGGCAAACGGCACGACGTCGCGATACGGGTTGCGCTCGCCGTCGATCGCAGGCGGCCCGGTGACGCTCAAACGCTCGGGGCAGCTCACTTTCGACCAGATGTCGCCGTGCTCGCGCATCATCCGGACGAACAGCTCGAACTCGGGGCCGTCAACCGGCTTGGCGACGTCGGGACGCCCCATGTGATCGACCACGACCGTCGTCGGCAGCGTCGTGAAGAAGTCCCACAGCTCGGGGAGATCCGCGGCCTCGAAGTAGATGACGACGTGCCAGCCCAGTGGAGCGATGCGCTGGGCGATCTCGGCGAGCACGTCGCGAGGCGTGAAGTCCACCAGGCGCTTCACGAAGTTGAAGCGGGTGCCGCGGACGCCGGCCTGGTGCATCTCGCGCAGCTCGGCGTCGGAGACGTCGCGCCCGACGGTTGCCACACCGCGCGCGCGGCCGCCCGAAGCCAGGAGCGCATCGACCAGCGCGCGGTTGTCGCTGCCGTGGCAGGTGGCCTGCACGATGACGTTTCTCGCGAAGCCCAGGTGGTCGCGCAGCGCGAAGAGCTGGTGCTTCGAGGCGTCGCACGGCGTGTACTTGCGCTCCGGGGCGTAGGGAAACTGGTTGCCCGGCCCGAAGACGTGGCAGTGCGCGTCCACCGAGCCGGGGGGCACCTTGAAGCGGGGCACCGAAGGATTGGGGTGAAAGGCCAGCCAGCCGGGGGTTACTTCGTACGGCATGTCATTCAAAACTCAAGACTCAAAACTCAAGACTCAAAACTCAGACGCTGGCCGCGATCTCTTCGGTGTCGATCTCCTGCTGGACGGTGGCGTTGTAGCGCGCGCCCGACACCGTCGTGGCGTTGATCAGTGCACCGAGCCTTTCGAGCGCGGCGGGGGAGAGCCGCACGGACTCGGCCGCCGCG
>DASTDQ010000156.1:0-2307 GCA_035710305.1 Vicinamibacterales bacterium
GACGCTCAGCACGAGGCTGAGCCAGAGCGCCGCCGGCTGCGCCGCGACCTTGTCACGTATGAGCCAGAAGACGGGAACCGCGACGAGCATCGAGCCGCCGCCGGCCATCAGGAAGTCCGTGAGCGGATGAAACAGGTAGCCGGGATGGCGCGGCGCCGCCGCTGAGGCCGGGCTTGCGGCCGCCTCCGCAGGCGCGACCTCGGGCCGCGCGGTCGCTGCACTTCGGGACATCACTAGTGGACCGTATCAACTAATTCGGTTGTGGGCACGTTAAGCCTCCGATCACGGTCTGGCGGCCGCGGCAACGGAGCGGCCGCTACTGATTCGGGAGTTACGCTCCACTAGAGGTATCGGTGTGGCGGCGAAGCGCGCGTAGTTCCCTGTTTTGCACACCCGCCGAACCGGCAATCGCCGATCACCAATAAATCAGCAATCGACAATCGCCAATCAACGAATCGACAATCAAGGATCAATAATCTCCAATTACCGTGATTCTCGTTCTGGACAACCGCGACTCCTTCGTCCACAACCTCGCGCGCTACGTCCGCGAGCTCGGCCAGGAGGCAGTGGTCCGCCGCAGCGACGAGATGACCCTGAGCGACGTCGAAAGGCTGGCCCCGAGCCACATCCTGATTTCGCCTGGACCGTGCACGCCGGCCGAGGCCGGCATCTCGACCGAGGTCGTGCGGCGCTTTGGACCGGCGACGCCGATTCTGGGCGTGTGCCTCGGTCACCAGTGCATCGGCGCTGCCTTCGGCGGCGAGATCGTGCGAGCCGGCTATCCGATGCACGGCAAGACGTCGCTCATCGCGCACGACGGATCCGGGATCTTCACGGACCTGCCGTCGCCGATTCGCGTCGCGCGTTATCACTCGCTCGTGATTCGCGAGTCGACGGTGCCGTCGTGCCTGCGGGTGCTCGCATCGGCGCTCGATGACGGGGCGATCATGGCCGTCGAGCATCGCGACTACCCGATTGTGGGCGTGCAGTTCCACCCCGAGTCGGCCGCCAGCGAGTACGGCTATGCGATGATCGACCGGTTTCTCCATGGCGATCGCTCCCGCGCGGGCGCGCTCCCTACGCGTGCCGACGCGGGCGAGGGAACACCAGACCTGTTCCTGCCGTGGGCGGCCGTGCGCAAGGCGTCTGACGAGCCCTTCCTGCCGCCGCCGGTGGAGCTCGTCAGATGAACGAGCAGGAGGGTGTGTTCACACTTCTCGGTTCTCACTTCTCGGTTCGTGTTCAGTTTCACGTTCGGTTCTAGGTTCATGGTTCAGCGTTCGTCGTTCGAACCGCTGGTTCCAGGGCGCGCCGCGGCGAATGGCCCCCCGAACGTGAACACGAACGGAGAAGCGAGAAGGGAGAAGCGTGAACGATATCTCGGGTTCCCGTCGTGATTGTCGAGAGCATCGTGACGACGCTCGGTGCGGACGGGAGCGTGAATTGCGCTCCAATGGGCGTCGAATGGGGCGAGGAGGTCATTGTCCTCAAGCCGTTTCTCGAAACCGCCACGTACCGGAACGTGCTGGCGACGGAGGCGGCTGTCGTCAATCTCGTTGACGACGCGCGCGTGTTCGCGCGGGCGGCGATCTCCAATCCCGATTACCCCACGATCCCGGCCGAGGTGGTGCGCGGAGTCGTGCTGTCCGACTGCTGCTCGTGGCGCGAGCTGACCGTCCGCTCGATCGACAGCACGCCGCCCCGCTCCCGGATCGAGATGTCGGTCGTGCACCGCGGCGTGCGTCGCGAGTTCATCGGTTTCAACCGCGCCCGCCACGCCGTGCTCGAAGCGGCGATCTACGCGACCAGGCTGCACCTGCTGGAGCGCGCGTTCCTCGAAAGCGAGATGGCGCGTCTCCAGGTCATCGTGGATAAGACCGCCGGGCCCGACGAGCGGGAGGCGATGGCGCTGCTGACCGAGCACATGCGCAAGACGTGGGCCACCGGGCGGGTCTGAAGACCCACCCCTACGTACCAGTAGCGGCGCGTCTTCAGACGCGCCGGACTTCTGGCACGATCGCGAGGTGTGGCTCCTTGGTGCCCTGGTCGTGATCCTGGCTGCCGGCGCGTGCTATCAAGCGGTCTTCACGGCCCGCCAGCGCCGTCTCTTTGCTCCGCCAGGGACGTTGATTGACGTTGGTGGACATCGTCTCCACGCCGTCTGCGCCGGGGAGGGAAGCCCGCCCGTCCTGCTGGAGTCGGGGATCGCGGCGTCGTCGCTGAGCTGGGCGGCCGTGCGGCCCGAGATCGCGGCCTTTACGCGCGTCTGCGCGTACGACCGCGCCGGCCTCGCGTGGAGCGACGCGC
>DASTDQ010000157.1:0-2664 GCA_035710305.1 Vicinamibacterales bacterium
CGTGGTGCAACTGCCGCGCGAACAGACTCTCGGCGAGTTCGTCGAGCGCTATCCGTCCGTGGTTCCCGTCGATGTGCTCGCCGTCATCAATCACGTGTCCGGCGCCGCGGCGCGCTTTGACGCCGGAACGCTCGTGAAGCGCGTCGTCTCATGATCGAACGCTGACTCTTGCCAGCTCCGCGAGTTCCTTGACATTCCAAGGCAAGGGAGCATGATCTCATCCGACCTGTAACTCAGGAGGATCATCCGATGATCGGCAGCCTCGCTCTCATGCTTCTCGGCGCGGCAGCGGCGCCAGCGCCGTGCGAAAGTCTCGCCGGCCTCAAGTTGGACAAAGCCACGATAACCAGCGCCCAGATGGTTCCCGAGGGTCCCGCGCCGGCACGGGGCGGCGGCCGACGGGGAGCCGCAGCCGGTGCCGCGCGTGGGGGAGATGCCGCGCCACCCCGTGGAGGCGGCGCCGCCAACGCTGCCGGGCGCGCGGGGGCACAGGCGCCGCCGCAGATGATACCGGCGCACTGCCGCCTGCAGCTCGTGCTGAGACCTACCTCCGATTCCCTCATCAACATGGAAATCTGGCTCCCGCCGGTGGACAAGTGGAACGGGAAATTCATGGGTGTGGGGAACGGCGGCTTCGCCGGATCGATACAAGGCCTGGCGACCGAGATGCCGCAGGCGCTGCGGCTTGGGTACGCCACGGCTGGCACTGACACCGGCCACCAGGACCCGGGCGGATCGTGGGCGATTGGTCATCCGGAGAAGATGATCGACTTCGGGTACCGCGCGACGCACGAGATGACGCTGAAGTCGAAGGAGATCGTCAAGTCCTTCTACGACCGCAACGCGCAGTATTCCTACTTCAAGGGCTGTTCGACCGGCGGCCGCATGGCCCTGATGGAAGCCCAGAGATACCCGGACGACTACGACGGCATCATCGCCGGCTCACTGGCGAACCGCCACATCCACATGTGGACCGCCGGGATCGAGCGGAGCATCAGCCTCTCCCGCAATCCCGAGCGCGCCATCACGGCGGAGCAGGCCGCGCTCGTCAACAACCTCGTGACCAACACGTGCGACACGCTGAAGGAAGGGTTCCTGAACAACCCCAAGGCGTGCAAGGTGGACTTTTCCTCGCTGAAGTGCAAGGCCGGAGCGTCAGGCAATTCGTGCCTCACCGACGCGCAGATGAAGACGGTCGAGACGTTCTACGGCGGGGTGAAGAACTCGAAGGGCGAGCTCATTTTCTCCGGCCAGGCGCTTGGCAACCCGATCGGCGCGCAGCAGCCGACCAACCAGTCCCCCGGCGGCCTGTTCGATCTCGTTCGCATCGCCTACAACGATCCGAATGTCGACTGGCAGAAGTTCGATCTCGATCGGGACATGAAGTTCCTCGACGAGAAGATCGGCTACGTGGACGCCGTGAATCCCGACCTCGGCAAGTTCAAGTCGAGCGGCGGGAAGCTTCTCATCACCCACGGCTGGTCGGATACGGGCATCACGCCGGAAACGTCGATCTGGTACTACGAGCAGGTGCTCGGCAAGATGGGCAGGAACCAGGGCGACTGGCTGCGCCTGTTCATGGCGCCGGGTATGGGTCACTGCGGCGGCGGCCCCGGCGTGAACACGTTCGACTCGATCGGCACGCTCGAGAAATGGGTGGAGAAGGGCATCGCTCCCGACACCATCCTTGGGACCGGGGCGCAGGGGATGACGCGTCCGTTGTGCCCGTACCCGCAGTACGCCGAATACAACGGCAGCGGCGATCTCAAAGACGGCAGGAACTGGGCCTGCAAGGCTCCACCGGCTAGATAACTCAGACCGACGGCCGCCCGACCGCGTCGAGCGGCCGTCGGAAAGTTTCCCCCGACATCGCTGAATAATCCCCCGCCGCACTGGCTGCCTGCCGGTTCCGACATCGAGATCAGCAGTGGATCTCCCTAGTCTCAGTCGGCAAGAGACTTGAAGGCCGGCCCATGGTGGAGGAAATATGGGTCACCTCGAAGTAAGCGCTCACCTGACCGTGCGCCCGGGCTGTCTCGAGGGCTTCAAGAAGCAGGCAGCCGAGTGCATACGGATCACGAAGGAACAGGACACGCGAACGCTGCGTTACGACTGGTTCCTCAGTACCGATGGCACCGAGTGCGAGGTACGTGAGGCCTACACGGGTCCTGATGGGCTCATCGAGCACAACAGCCACATCCTCGGGGCGCGCACCAAGCTGTTCCGGGACTACGCCGACAATCACTTCATGACCTTCTATGGAGAACCAACGCAGGCACTGCTCGACTTGCTGAAGGCACACTCGGTCGGACACAAGTGGTTCTTCTTCATGCAGGGTCTGGAGCCATCACCCGTGAACCCGGCGAGGATTTCCGTGGAGGCAAATGAGGCGCAGCCTGTGTGAGCGCGAGCCGGGGGGATGCCGTGACCAGACGCTGGCGTCTTGCGTTGGCTCTCTTCGTCGTCGCGTTCGCCGGCGCTCAACTCGTTCGTCCCGAGCGCACGAACCCGGCGACTGACGAGAGCCGCACGATTCAGGCGCACACGGGGACCGCGGGTGAACTGGCTGTCGTCCTGGATCGCTCGTGCGGCGACTGTCATTCGAACGCGACCGTGTGGCCTTGGTACACACACGTTGCGCCCGTGTCCTGGGCCATGGCGTAC
>DASTDQ010000158.1:0-5069 GCA_035710305.1 Vicinamibacterales bacterium
GCCGCTGCTTCCTGACACGTCGCTTGCCGCACAGGCGCCGGCCGACATCTACAAGGACGTCTACGACGGCTGGAAGTGGTGGCACGTGTACTGTTATCGATGCCACGGCACGAACGCGATTGCCACGACGCTGGCGCCGGATCTGATCGACCCCAACCGGCGGCTCACCGACGCGCAGTTCCTCAAGGTCGTGCGCGACGGCGCGCCGGACAAAGGCATGCAGGCGTGGGACAAGCTGCTCGACAACAAGCAGATTGGACAGATCCACCTGTACGTGCGCGCGCGCACCGACAAGGTGCTGCCGCCGGGACGACCCGACGAGGTCGGGCCGAAGGGCGGCCAATGGGTGCCGCCGGCCGGCTGGCCCAAGCGATAGGATCGCGAACACTCGCAACTCCCAGCTCCCAGCTCTCGTGCTTGCGCAATCCCAGGTAATGTGTTACAGATCGTAACGTGACACGTCGTAACGACTCGACGCATCCGCTGACCGACCTTCAGCAGGCCATCCTCGACTACGTCTGGGCAAACGGCCCCGTGAGCTCGGAGGCGATTCGTCAGGCCTTGCAGAGAAAGCATCCGCTCAAGGATTCGAGCATGCGGACGCTGCTCCGGCGGCTGGAAGCGCGCGCGCTCCTCACCCACCGGATCGAGGGCAAGGTCTTCCTCTACGAGGCCGCACTGCCGCCGCAGCAGGTTGCCGCCGGCGCGCTGCGCCACATCCTTCACCGCTTCTTCGCCGGATCTGTCGAACAGATGCTCGTCGGCATGGTCGACCAGAAGGTGCTCTCGGCCGGCGACCTCGAACGCCTCGCGCGCAAGGTGAGGAGCCGCAAATGATCGACCTGCTTGTCTCCGTCGCAGCCGACGTGGCCGTTCGAATCACGCTGCTTGCCGCGGCGATTGCGCTGGTCCTGGCGCTCTTCCGGATCCGATCGAGCACCGCCCGTCATGCCGCGTGGACGGCCGTGCTCACCGTCATGCTGCTCCTGCCCGCTCTTTCGCGGGCCGTCCCGTCGGTTCCGGTTCCGCTACACCGCCTGGCAGCGATCGCGATGCCTGCACGGCCCACAGGTCGGCTCGGTTCGTCGACAGTGGCGTCACGGACGGAATCGACGCGGCCGGCAGCGGCGGCGGTGGCTCTTGAACCGGCTTCACCGACGTCCGGGTCGACTTCACCAGATGCCGGACCGACGTCTTTCTCGTGGCAGACGCTTGCCATCGCCGCCTATGCCGCAGGCGTTGGGTTTCTCCTTCTCCGTCTGCTCGTCGGACTGATTCACGTGTCGCGAATTCGCCGCAACAGCCGCCCCGTCGTTGTTCCAGGGACAGGCGAGGTGTTCGAGTCGCCGTCCGTGGCAACGCCGGTCACGATAGGACTTCTCAATCCGCGAATGGTCCTGCCGCCCGCCTGGCGCGAGTGGCCCGCGGACATGGTGGCCGCAGTGGTGGCGCACGAGCGCGCGCACGCGATGCGTCGCGATCCGTTGATTGCCCTGCTCGCCAGGGTCAACTGTGCCCTCTACTGGTTCCATCCCGTCGCGTGGTGGCTCGAGCGTCAGCTGGCCGTCACTGCCGAACATGCATGCGACGATGCCGCGGTCAAGGAGGTCCCACGGCGCCGATACGCTGAGACGCTCCTCGAGATCGCGGCGATCGCTCGTCGTCATCAGGGACGACTCGTCTGGCAGGGTGTCGGCGTCGACGGCGACGGGCGCCTCGGGCGGCGCATCGATCGCGTGCTCTCGGCAAAAGCGTCGCCGAAGCCGTCGCGCACGCGCCGGGCCCTCGCGGCGACATCCTGCGTTCTGGTGATTGCCGCCGTCCTGGCGTGCAGGCAGGCGGTCGAGCCGCTTCGCGAGGATCCGGAACTGGCGAAGAGGCTCGTGAACCAGGACGAGCAGCGGAAAAGGTTCGAATCCGCTCGCGACATGACGCAGGAGCAGGCCGACGCGTTGGAGCAACGCATCGCGCTGAACCCGGAGGACTTCGATGCCCGCGGGCAGCTCGTCACCTACTATCGCACGAGCTCGAATGTGGCCTGGGACAGGAAAGTGCCCGGTCTTCGACGCCACGCGTTGTGGCTGGTCGAGCATCATCCTGAACACGAGATCCAGGCGCCGGCACTGTCACCGCAGTTCGACCCCGAGGGTTTCGCCGCTGCGAAGAAACTATGGGAGGCACACCTCATCCGGCCTGATGTTTCTCCTTTCCTCGTGTACCGTGCCGCGAGCTTCTTCTCGCCGCATGACAAACCTTTCGCCGAGCAGTTGATTCTGCGCGGTGTGGCAATGGACCCGGACTCGGCGGCTCTGAAGGCTCGGATGCCACCGGGCGTCGCCGGATACGAGTGGCCGATACAGCTCTCTTCTCTCTACGCGGCTGCGCTTCGCGGATCTGAAAGTGCCTGGGGCACCTACAACGACCTCCGAACGCATCTGGACAAAGTGAACTCACCGTACGCGAAGGAGATAAGAGGCAAGCTCCAGGCGACGACCGACGCCCAACTGCTCGCCCGCGTCGGCGGCATCGTTACTCGCCCAGAGCCGTCCACCAAGGAACCGGCGCTGAACCAGGCGCTGGACGAGGTCCGGGCGCTTGGAATCCGGTACCTCGAGCGGGCATTGGAACTCGATCCAGGTCTCGAGATTGCCAAGGCAACGCTAACGCTCGTCACGCTGCCCGAGCGTGCTACCGACGGCGATCGTCTCGCGGCCCTCGCGCTCCGAGAGTTACATGTCGCCGAGGACGTCACCGAGTTCGTGAAAAAGGATGTCGCTGCGGGTAAGCAGCAACGCGACGAGGCGAAGGCTCGTGCCGAAGAAGTCCTGAAGATAGCCGCAGTTCATGCGCAGGACCCGGCCTACGCGGCCGCTGTCATGACCGCCCATCATGTCCTCGCGACTGTCGCCCTTCGCGACGGAAATCGCGAGCGCGCTGTGCATCACATGCGGGAAAGCGTGACAGTACCGGCATCGGACGAGATCCAGTACGCGCCGCCTTTCTCATGGCTCCGGCCGGTGAACCGACTACTGGAAGAAGGAGAGCGTGAGCGAGTCGTGGAATTCCTCGAGGCGTTTGCGCGGTTGACGATCAGGGAGCGCGATCGCCTGCTGGAGGATGCGCGAGCCATCCGCGAAGGACGCATGCCCTCGTCGTACCAGAACATGGTCGCCCGCAAAGGAAGATGAAGGGCGGACGATGCGAACCCGGCACGCCCCGGCAAGACGCTTGCTGTCGAGTTCCTCGTCGACTCCGGTGCGGTCTATTCTGTTGTGCCGTCAGCGACGCTGCGCAAGCTTGGGGTGAAGGCCCACTCGAAACAGGTCTTCACACTGGCGGACGGGTCGCAGATCACGCGGCGACGGGGAGATGCGCTGTTCGCGATGAATGGTCATCGTGGCGCCGCGCCCGTCATCTTCGCGGAGCGTGGTGACAGCACTCTGCTTGGCGTGGTCACGCTCGAGGCGCTGGGGGTCATCCTCGATCCAATCAAGCGCGAACTTCGCCCGCTGCCGATGATCCTGGCCTGAACGGCTCCCGGTCGAAGAGCCGAAAGCCCTATTTGATCCCCAGGTACTGGCGCAGGAACGGCGCCCACTCGCGCGTCTGCTCCGCCGGCGGGATGCCGTGACCGACGCCCGGGAAGATGACCACGCGAACGGGCGTCCCGGTCTTCTCCAGCGCCGCCCCGAAGGCCTTCGCCGATTCGGCGCTCGCGCGATCGTCCCGCTCGCCGTGCAGCACGAGCGTCGGCGATTTGATTCGGTCCACATGGAAGAGCGCCGAGCGCGCGCGGTACGCCTCGTCGGACTTGCCGGCCTCCTGATCGATGTTCCGCTGGATCCCCCGGGCCATCCTCCTGTAGGTGGCCTTCAGATCGTAGATGCCGCCGCCCAGCACGACGGCCGCGAGGTCCGGCACCTGCGAGGACACCATCGACGCGACGACAGCGCCGCGGCTGTACCCGTACAAGGCCATCCGCTTCGCATCGACGAACGGCTGCTTCCGGAAGTGATCGATCGCGGCGATGACCGCGCGCTGCGAGCGCGGCCCGCAGAAATCAGGCGGGCCATCCGACTTGCCATACCCCGGTTGTGACACCGCCGCAACCAGGAGGCCGCGGCTGGCGTATCGCTCGAAACTGCCACTGTCTACGTACGCCTTCGCGCCCGGCCGTTCGGGCTCCTGGTGCCCGTGAACCATGAGGAGGACCGGCCACGGCCCTTCCCCTGCCGGTTTCGTCCAGTAAATCTCGATGCGCTTCGACGCGTCGTCCGGATGGGCCAGTGTGTCGGTCCGAACAGGCTCGATCGTCGGTGCCTGGGCAAGAAGCCGACCCGCCCCTACGAGAACGAGCGCCGCCGTTGCCGCAACGCGCATCATCGCGTCTTACTCGACGATCGTAACCTTCTTGCGCGGATCCGGCACGTGGATCCGCACTTCGATCACGTCGGGATAGAGGTCGGTTCCTTCATCGAAGGTGCCAGCCATGTTGATCGTGGCCCGGACGATGTAGTCGCCTTCGGGCACCCCGGTGATGTCGATCCACTGACCAGGGAGCTGCTTGTAGTACCAATCGCCCCACCCGCTCGTGATCCCCTGGAAACTGCAGTCGAACCCGCTGCTCCGGTTGTCCCCGTACTTGAGAGAGTCCTCGAAGCAGAAGCCCTGCTTGTGCCCCGCGGCGGCGACTGTCCCGTTGGGACGCAGCAGCGAGTACTCGGAGAAGTCCTTGATGTGATAGTGGCCGTGGCACGGTGAGAACTCGAAGGCCGGCGCGTACGGATTGCCGGGATCGGACCTGTCTCCGACAACGAGATCGGCGTCGCCGGCGTTGAGGACGACGGTGTCGAATCTCAGGAGGCGCCGATAGCCTGCTCCGCCGATCACCTCCTCGGCGAACGCGCACGCATCGTCGATCGGGTCGAAGAACCGATCGACGATCTCCATCTGCGACACGAACCGCTTCGGGTCCACCGTCAGGTCCGGCCGTCCGCCGTTGTCGTACACGGGAAACTCGCGGCCCACGGACGTCCGCTGCGCGTCGGCCGGCGCCGCGCTCGTCAGAC
>DASTDQ010000159.1:0-4301 GCA_035710305.1 Vicinamibacterales bacterium
GACGCGCGCGAACGCGTGCGCGACCGAATCGCGGCGACGTCCGCCTCCTGTCACGATCTCGAGGCGCTTCTCGCCACCGAGAAGATACGCAGGCGGCCGCGCCGCCACGTCTTCCGGCAGCGCCACCACGATGTCGTCAACAAGGTCGCACCGGCGGAACGCGTCCACGCTGCGCTGCAGGATCTCCGTGCCACCGAGCGTCATCAGCTGCTTCAGGTGCCCGCCTCCGAAGCGCTGGCCGCGCCCACCAGCGGCGATGATGGCAGAGATGTGCATCAAGAAAGGCCTCAGGGCCCAGGCGTCAGGCCCCAGACGTTCCGGGGGCTGGAGAGTTCAACCACTGCGCGCTGATTGTGTGGCCCAGGAACATCACGAGGACGACGACGAGGGCTCTCCGCATGAGCCTCAGTCTACAGTAGCCTCTGTGCCTCGCGGCACCCGGTGAACTCCGCCATGCGGCGCGACGTGGCGTCGAGCACCTTCGACACATGCGTCGCCTCAATCTGGCAGGGAGCGAAGACCACGAGCATGGCCCTGGTCGTCGCCTTCGTCACCATCGTGCGCGCCGAGTCGGACGTCGGGTTTCCAAAAGGCCCCAGCCGATCGACCAGCGCGATTCGGCCCTCCACGTGGACGATGTCCTTGCGGATGCCGGGATAGGACTCGCCCGCGCGGCCGATGCGCAGCTCGACATCGCCCTCGATGTGCGCAGCGTCGTAGAGCCCGTACGGAAGCTGGAACTCCAGCGAGCACCAGTTGCAGACGTCCACCATCGAGTTGATCCGAGGCAGCGGATCGCCGCGCCGGACGCGGCGCAGCAGCGCTTCCGACGACGGCCGCGTCTTCGTCGGATCCAGGCCCACGCGCTTGTACATGGTTCGCACCGACGCGGCCTCGGCGGGCGGACTGAGACGCACGGCCGCTTCAGCCGCGGCCAGCGGCGCATTGAGGCGGGCGTCGCGCTCGATCACCGTCGCATCGTCCAGCCAGAGCACGCCGGGACGGACGATCGCCGCGAGATCAGGCGCGAGCGTGAAGGGCATCGACATCAGGCGACGCCGCGCCGAGGTCGGACTCGGCGTCGGGAGCAATGATGCGACGGACACGCTCGCCAAACTCCTTCGGATCGATGCCCGACAGAGGCCTGGTGTCGATCGGATCGTGCACGACGAGCCTCACCTCGCCGGGATAGGTGGCGAGCCGTCCCTTCAGCATCACGTGCCGGCTGCCGATCACCGACAGCGGCACGACAGGCAGGCCCGCCTGGAGCGCCAGATAGAAACTGCCTCCCTTGAAGGGGGCCACGCGCCCATCCCGGCTCCGGGTCCCCTCGGGAAACACGATGAGCGACAGTCCGTTCGACGTCAGCCGCGCGGCCCAGCCGAAGATCTTCGAGCGCTTGGGATGCTTGCGGTCCACGAGCATGTGCCCGGTCCGCCGGAGGTGCCACCCGAGAAACGGCAGATGGCCGAGCGACTGCTTCGCGATGATCCGCAGCTGAAACGGCAGCGACCAGAACAGGATCGGGATGTCGTAGATGCTTTGGTGGTTCGAGACGAAGATGTAGGTCTTCCCGGCCTCGAGCCGCTCCAGCCCGGCCACGCTCACGCGCACACCGGTCGTCACGAGAATCAGCCGCGACCACGTTCGCGCGCACCAGTGGGCGAAGTAGCCGCTGCGCTGGAAGAGGCTCGACGCCAGCGAGAGCGTGCCGAGCGCGATCGTATACACCCCGATTGCCGGGATGAGAAACAGGACGGTTCGCCACCAGTGGTACGACGGTGAGTTCATTTTCCGGCCGCCGCGGCCGGCGGTGGCGACTGCGGGCGCGGCCGCCGGCCAGAATCGCTGTCGGCCGACGCCGTGCCGGGCTGCGCCGGCGGTACGGCGCTCGCCTCGAGAAAGCGGCCGAAGATCATCTTGCCGGCCGTCGTCTGCAGCACGCTCGTCACCACGACGTCGATCGTCCTTCCGATCATCTTACGTGCGTTGTCCACGACGACCATCGTGCCATCGTCGAGATAGGCGACGCCCTGGTTGTACTCCTTGCCCTCTTTGAGGATGAACACCTTCATGAGCTCGCCCGGCAGGACGACGGGCTTGAGCGAGTTGGCCAGCTCGTTGATGTTCAGCACGTCCACGCCGCGGAGCTGAGCCACCTTGTTCAGGTTGAAGTCGTTGGTGACGATCTTCCCCTGCAGCGCCCGGGCCAGTTCGATGAGCTTGAGGTCTACCTCCCGTACGTCCGGGAAGTCCATGTCCGAGATGGTCACCTCGACGCCGGCCATCTTCTGAATCTTCTGGAGAATGTCGAGCCCTCGCCGGCCGCGGTTGCGCTTCATCGAATCGGAGGAGTCCGCCACGAGCTGCAGCTCCTTGAGCACGAACTGCGGGATGACGAGCGTGCCCTCCATGAAGCCCGTCTCGCAGATGTCGGCGATGCGCCCGTCGATGATGACGCTCGTATCGAGCACCTTGTACCGCTTCCGCGGCCCCGCGGAGCGGAACATGTTCACGAGGTTCTCCGGCTCGAACCACTCACCCTTCCGGGCGCCGATCACCAGGCCGAGATAGGGGAAGGCCAGCAGGATGACGCTGTGCAGGAAGACGACGCGCCCGTCGCTCAGGTTGGCCCAGTAGAGGGCGGCGCCGAGCGTCTTCGCGGCGAGCAATCCGACCGCCCCGCCCACCAGCGCGCCAACCAGGTGAGTGACCGAGATCTGCTTGAGGCGGAGCTCGAAGACGACAATCAGGAGGCCGAGGACCGCGCCAAAAACAAGGTTGGGGGCGGTTCCTCCGTTGAGCGGGCGAAGCTGATACGCGGAGTAGACGACGGCCGCGGTAAACAGAACACGTCCGAGCACGAACCAAGCCATGATCACTCCAGCGCCAGTACGATCCAGCCGCCGATATGAATGCTGGAACCTTAAAACCGCTGGCGCTGAAAATCAAGCGATCAACTGGTCGAGCGCCTCGCCCACTGTCCGGACCCCTACCAGCTCGCATCGCTCCGCACCGGGGTCCTGGCCGGACCGATCGAGATTGGCCGCCGGGAGCACGATCCGGGTGAAACCCATCTGCGCCGCCTCGCGGACGCGCAGCCCCGCCTGCGGAACGCCCCGAATCTCCCCGCTCAGGCCGACCTCGCCCAGCACCGCGGTCGCCGGCGGAAGGCTTCTGTTGCGGACGCTCGACGCAACCGCCGCCACCACGCTCAGGTCCGCGGCCGGCTCGTCAACGCTCATGCCGCCCGCGATGTTCACGTAGACGTCGTCTCCCGCAAGCGAGAGGCCGGCCCGCTTCTCGAGGACCGCCAGCAGCAGCGAAAGGCGGTTCTGGTCGATGCCGATCGCCATCCGCTTCGCATTGCCGTACGAGCTCGTGCTCACGAGCGCCTGCACCTCCACGAGAATGGGCCGCGACCCTTCGACGCAGCACAGCACGGCGGAACCAGGCGCGCCGGAGGCGCGCTCGGAGAGGAAAAGCTTCGACGGGTTCGGGACGGGCAGGAGGCCGCTGCCGGTCATCTCGAAGACGCCGAGCTCGCTGACGGCGCCGAAACGGTTCTTCACGGCCCTGACCACGCGGTGAGCATGGTGCCGCTCGCCCTCGAAGTAGAGCACCGTGTCCACGACGTGCTCGAGCACCTTCGGCCCCGCAAGGCTGCCGTCCTTGGTGACGTGGCCGACGAGGACGGTGGGCACGTTCTGGCTCTTGGCCGCGAACAGGAACTGGGTGGCCGCTTCGCGGACCTGGCCGATGCTGCCTGGCGCGGACTGGAACTTGGCGGACCAGACCGTCTGCACGGAATCGACGACGACGAGAGCGGGCTTGAGGCGCGCCGCTTCCTCGAGGATGCGTTCGATGCACGTCTCCGACAGCAGGTAGAGCGGCGCCTCGCCGACGCCGAGCCGATCGCCCCGGCTCTTGATCTGGTGCTCGGATTCTTCGCCCGATGCGTAGAGCACCGGACCGACCTCCCGGGCGAAGAACGCGGCGGCCTGCAGCAGCAGCGTGGACTTGCCGATGCCGGGCTCCCCTCCGAGCAGGATGAGCGAGCCGGGCACCACTCCTCCGCCCAGCACGCGGTCGAACTCGCCGATCCCCGTAGACAGCCGCACGCCCTGCGCGATGTCAACTTCTGCGTACAACTTCGCGGCGGATGTCGTCGAAAACTGCGCGAACCGGTTGGTGCCGGCGCTCCCGGGCTCGGCCGCCCTTTCCTCGACGAGCGAGTTCCAGGCTCCGCACTCGCTGCAGCGGCCCATCCACTTGGGCGCCTGCGCGCCGCACTCCTGGCA
>DASTDQ010000160.1:0-5134 GCA_035710305.1 Vicinamibacterales bacterium
GTCGGTGGTTGACCTGCTGCGTGCTGCGGGCAAGGAAGGCGTACTGCGGATCGAGCGCGACCGGCAGGGCGCCGTGCGCGTGTTCCCGGGCGCGAACCTCGCCTCGAGGCCCGTCGCGCCGCCTGTCGAGGAGCCCGTCGACCTGAACGAAACGATCGACGTCGAAGTGCCAACAGCAACCGTGGACTTCGTCGAGGCGGAGGGAGCGGCGCCAGCCCCGCCGATCGTCGAGGCCGAGCCGGTGCAGGATACCGAGGAGGCTGTAGCTGTCGCAGAGGTAGTCGTCGAGGAGAAACCAAAGCGGGCGCGCAGCCGCAAGACGGCCGGCACGCGCGCAGCTAGAACGCGGAAGCCGCGCGCTTCTTGAATCAGCGCTTCTTGAAGCGCAGATCCCACACCCGGTCCTGGGTCACGCTCGCCTCGGTGACCTTGCCGGACGCGTCGCGCAGGAATCGCACCACGCCCAGGCCAGCGGCGACGAACGCGTCACGGTAGGTGGGCCGCAAGGTGATCCAGGTTCCAGGCCGGTTCTGAAGCCGCAGGAGATCGCCTTCCACGGCGACGCGCAGCGCCGCCGTGGCCTCGTCGCTGGCGTAGTCGCCCGCGAGGGACTGCAACTCGGCCGCGGTCGGGTTGGCCGGCTCGACTCTTTCGAGCAGGGTCCCATCGCCGGTGCGCAGTCTTCCCCCGTCTACGACGAGCCGGGTGTCGCCGCTCACGAAGGTACCCTGCGACACGGGCGTGAATACGGCGCCGCCAATCCGCAGCCTTCCGTTGTCAACCGCGGCCGCGACCGCCGAGTGATTGCGCAGGTTTCGATAGAGGCCGGCCATTCCCTGCAAGCCTGCGACTTCCACGGGCGCTGGAACCGGCGGCGGTTCCGCGAGCACGCTTCCGAGGTACAGCGCCGCAACGTCGCGCCCGAACTGCGTCGGGTTGGCGCTGCTGACGTTGCAGAGAATCGCCACCGACAGACCCTGATCGGGATAACGCGCAAGCCAGCCTCCATAACCGGCCGTAGCGCCGCTGTGGCTGATTTCGCGCACACCGCGCCAGTTTCCGACGACCAGGCCTCCGGCGTAGTCGATGGTGCGGCCGTCGTTCAGCACGCCCTTGCGAAGCTGGCTGTCCACCAGCGCGCGGCCGCCAACGCCGGCGTCCGTGAAGTTGGTGTTCCATCGCAGCAGGTCGCCGACCGTGGTCAGCATCCCGCCATTGCCGTGGACGTTCTCGAACGGCATGTTCAAGGCGAAGGACGTCCCGTCGGGCGAGTACGCGATCGCGCGTTTGGGCACGACGCGGCGGAAATCGTCGCGCCACGACGACGACGACATGCCGAGCGGCTGGAAGATCGCCTCGCGCGTGAACTCGGCGAACGACTTCCCGGTGACGCGGCCAACCAGGATCGCGGCCAGGTTGTAGCCGGTGTTCGTGTACGAGTATTCGGCGCCGGGCGCGTAGTTCAACGCGTGCTGACGGCTCACGATGTCGAGCACGTCGTCGTGATTGCGTGCCACGGTGCCTCGCGGCCAGCCCCCGATGGCCGCCACGCCGCCCCAGTCGCGCAGTCCGCTGGTGTGGTGGATGAGATGCCGGATGGTAATCGGCGTTCCGTAGTCGGGGACTTCCGGAATGTACTTGCGCACCGGGTCGTCGAGCGAGATGCGTCCCTGTTGCGCCAGCAGCAGCACCGCCGCCGCGGTGAACTGCTTGCTCACCGAGCCGGGTTCGAAGACCGTATCAGCCGTGATCGGAACAGCGTGTTCCAGGTCGGCTACGCCATATCCGGCCGAGAAGACTGTCGTCCCGTTTATCGCTGCGCCGACGGCGCAGCCGGGGCGGCCGGTGAAGCGCTCGAAGTGGCGATCGATCCTGGCCTTGGCGTCTGGCGGCGGGTTGAGGCTCTGCGCGGCCAGAGGAGGCGCGACCAGGAGAAGCGCAGCAAGCGCAACAAGCGTGCGTACCATGTTCATCCCCTCTCGACCAGGAATCCGCATGCTACCTTAGACGGGCCGGGGCTCGCAGCCGATAGCCTCATGTCCACCTACACCGCCAAAGACATCACCGTCCTCGAGGGCCTCGAGCCTGTCCGCAAACGCCCCGGCATGTACATCGGCGGCGTCGGCAGCGCCGGGCTGCACCACCTGGTGTGGGAAATCCTCGACAACGCCGTAGACGAGGCGATGAACGGCTTCGCCTCGAACATTGTCGTCACCCTGCACAAGGACGCCAGCTCCATCACCGTCTCAGACGATGGACGGGGCATTCCGGTTGACAAGCACACGTCCACGAAGAAGAGCGCGCTCGAAGTGATCTTCACGATGCTCCACGCCGGGGGCAAGTTCGAGAAGGGTAGCTACAAGACCGCGGGGGGGCTGCACGGCGTCGGCGCCAGCGTCGTCAACGCGCTTTCAACGGAGCTGCGGGCGACGGTCAAGCGCGACGGGGCGCAGTGGGAGATGGCCTTCCGCCGCGGCAAGCCGACCGGCGCGCTCAAGAAGGTGGGCGCCGCGCGGGGCTCGGGCACGACCGTGTACTTTCACCCCGATCCGACGATCTTTCCGAAGATCGAATTCGACGCCGCCGTCGTCCGGGAGCGGCTCGAGGTCGTCAGCTACCTGCACAAGGGCGTGCGCGTCGTCTTCGAGAACGAAGCGGAGGGAGGCAAGGACGTCTTCCAGCACCAGGAAGGGATCTCCGACTACCTCAAGAACATCGTCGCCTCTCGAGGCGCCAAGGCGGTGCACGACGCCCCGTTTCTCCTCGAGCGCGAGAGCGGGCCGCGGCTGGACCTCGTGCTGCAGTGGACCGAGGCGACTGACGAGCACGTGCGCAGCTACGTCAACGGCATCCCGACCGGCTCGGGCGGCACGCACGACAACGGGCTGAGGTCGGGCCTGGGCAAGGCCGTTCGCAACTACATCGAGACGCACAGCCTGTCGCCCAAGGGTGTGACGCTGACGGCCGAAGACATCCGCGAGGGGCTGACCGGCGTGCTCAGCCTCTTCATCGAGGAGCCGCAGTTCCAGGGGCAGACCAAGGATCGGCTGAACAACCCGGAGATGTCGTCGGCGATCGACTCTGCGGTCCGCCCCGCGCTCGAGCACTGGCTCAATCACAACCGGAGCGCGGCGGAGGCGATCGTCGGCCGCATCATCCTTGCCGCGCGGGCGCGCGAAGCGAGCAGGGCGGCGCAGGCGGAGGTGACGCGCAAGACGGCGACGTCCGGCCGCCTGAACCTCCCGGGCAAACTCAGCGACTGCACGAGCTCGAACCGCGACGACACGGAGCTCTTCATCGTCGAGGGCGATTCGGCCGGAGGGTCGGCCAAGCAGGGGCGCGACCGCGCAAAGCAAGCCATCCTGCCGCTGCGCGGCAAGGTGATGAACACCGAGGGGATGACGCTCGCCAAGGTGCTCGAGAACAAGGAGCTCGCCGATCTCGTCACGGCGCTCGGATGCGGAATGGGGAAGGGCTTCGACTTGAGCCGGCTGCGCTACGGGCGGGTCATCATCCTGGCCGACGCCGACTCGGACGGCCACCACATCGCCACGCTGCTCCTCACGTTCATCTACCGCCACCTTCCGCAGCTCATCTCGGGCGGGAAGGTGTTCCTCGCGCAGCCGCCGCTCTATCGCATCGACATTGGCAAGGACACCTACTGGGCGCTCGACGATGCCCACCGCGATCGGCTGCTGAAGCAGCATGGCAACGGCCGCGGCAGCCCCGAGATCACCCGCTTCAAGGGACTCGGCGAGATGATGCCGAAGGTGCTGTGGGAAACGACGCTCAGCCCGAAAACGCGGCGGCTGCTGCGTGTCGAGATCGCCGATCAGCTCGTCACCGATCGCGTGATCAACGAGCTGATGGGGAAGGACGCCTCCGCCCGCTTCCGCTTCATCATGGAGCGCGCCGAAGAAGCGCAGGAGCTCGATCTCTGATCTCGACTGCCCAATCCTTCAATTGAAGATTTTGCGATCTTTGATTGTCGATTCGTTTGTGATTTTTGATTATTGATTGGGGATTTATTGGACGATGAGGCTGCCTCGCGCCTGATTGTTGATTGGCACGCGGCGTGCTCGCTTCACGGGCATGACGCCAGACGATCTGAAAGCGCGGACGAAGAAGTTTGCAGTCGACGTAATCCGATTCGCGAAGGCGATTCCAACAGATCCCATCAACAACGAAATCGCCGTGCAATTGACCGACGCGGCCACATCGACCGCGGCGCACTATCGCGCGGTCTGTCGTGCGCGATCACGGGCCGATTTCATCAACAAGTTGAGTGGAGCAGTCGAGGAGGTCGACGAATCGGCGTTGTGGCTGGAAATCCTGGCCGAGTCGGGCATCAGCCAGGCATCTGTGACGACACCTCTATGGCGAGAAGCGGACGAACTGACTCGAATCCTGGTCCGCTCCCGCGAAACAGCGAGGTCGAATCGCCAATCAGTCAATCACAAATAAATCAAGAATGAACAATCACCAATCAACAACGAATCAATAATCAAGAAATCACGAACCCGAAATTACTGACGGGATTCAAAAGCGGAAATAGTAGCCGACCGACCAGAGAAACTGGCTCCTGGCGCCGCTGGCCTCGAACGTGGTGAAGTCGGTAATGGCGGGCCCGCTCAGGCTCGAGGGGGGAAACGGATTCGGTGGCGCGATGTTACTGAATGAAAGGCTTGGTGTGGTTACGCTGGCGACCTGAAAGATGGGTGACCCGGGAGTGACACGAGGCGTGGCGTCCATCTCGACGCGATCCGTTGTGCTGCCAATGTGCACGCGGGCATCCGCGCGAATGCCGGAGCGAGCGTTGATTGCGATGTTGATGCCGCCGCCGAGCACGCCAATGAAGACCAATTCGTCGAAAGTCTGCGTGAGCACGACCGTGTCGTGCTCGTCGAAGGGAAAGACGCCGAAGAACAGGAACGAATAACCTCCATCCACCGTTGCCATGGGGCCGTTGCCGCTCAATCGCGTGACCCCCGCGCCGCCGGTGACGTAGGGAGTGAACCTGCCTCGCGTAAGGAGTTCGAACCTGACCGGTCCCGTGGCCGTGATCTCGCTCCCGCCATCGTCGACCTGGAGGCTGCTGGTCGCGCTGGGGTTCGCGCCGACGAAGAGGATTGGG
>DASTDQ010000161.1:0-2062 GCA_035710305.1 Vicinamibacterales bacterium
CAGTGTCACGGGCTGCGGCTGAAGGGCGACGGCCCGCTCGCGCCGAAGAATCCGAAGCCGGCCGATCTCACCGATGACAAGTGGGATCACGGGTCGAGCGACGGAGAGATCTACGCCATCATCTGGAACGGCGCCCCCGCCGCCAACAGTGAAATGAAGCCGATGAAAGGCACGCTGGCGGAGCGGGACGTGTGGAACGTCATCAATTACATTCGTAGCGTCGGTCCCAAGACCGCCAAGCCCTGACCGACCGGTGAGGACGACACACGTCCGTTCCTGGTTCGTCACGACCTGCTTCATCCTGGCCTCGGTGCTCGCCGGAAGCGTGGGCTGCCGCGTACTGGATCGGAACGCTCCCCCTGCGTCACCGCCGCTTCTCCCCGGTCAGACAGCGGACGTCTTCACGACGGCTCGCCCCACGCTGGCCGCCGCGGTGAACGATTTCATCGGCCGGCACCCGGTGGTGGTCGAGCAACCCTTCGAGTTTCCGCACAACATCCACGCCGGCAAGGACATCCCGTGCACCGAGTACTGCCACGAGGCTGTGACGCAGGGTCCCGTGGCGGGCCTGCCGAGCGTGCGGACCTGCATCACTTGTCACCGCACGGTGGCGACGAACCGCCCGCGCATCCTGCGGATCACGGCGATGCGCGATGAAGGCCGGGATTTCGCCTGGCGCCGCGTGTTCGCGTACCCCGCGCCTTCACATGTCAGGTTCAATCACGCTCCCCACATCCGCGCCAGCGTCGAATGCCGGACCTGCCACGGCGACATCGGTGCGCAGACCGTCGCCCAGCGGAACGTCGAGATGACGATGGGGTTCTGTGTGACATGTCACCAGGAGCGCAAGGCGCCGCTCGACTGCCTGACGTGCCATTTTTGAGCGACGCGTAACTCACATGGATCGCCGCTCTTTCATCAAGCTCACCGCCATCTCGGGCACGAGTGCGGCGCTCGCCAGCTGCGGCAACCCCGAGAACGAGATCATTCGTTTCGTCCCCGACGAAGACATCGTCCCCGGCATCGCGGCGATGAAACCCGGCGTGTGCACGCTCTGCCCCTCCGGGTGTGGATTGACCGTCCGCGTGATGAGCGCCGACGCCGACGTCGTACGGAAGGGTCAATCCGGGCTCGTCCGGATCAACGCCGCCAAGAAGCTCGAGGGAAGCGCCGGGCATCCGGTGAACCATGGCGGGTTGTGCGCGCGCGGCCAGGCGGCGATCCAGGTGACCTATCACCCCGATCGCATCACGCAGCCGCTCAAGCGTGCCGGCGATCGAGGGCAGGGACGCTACGAAGCGATTTCCTGGGACGATGCGCTTGCCGAGCTCGTGTCGCGTCTCGACGCACTGGCCGGCTCCGGCAATCAGAAGGCGTTGGCGTGGCTCACGCGCGTGCGGCCGGGGCATCGGGCGGCGCTCGTCAGCCGGTTCCTTGCCAGCTTCGGGGCTCCGGGCCCCGTCTCGTGCGAGCTGTTCGGCGACGACGTGCTGCGCCGGGCCAATGCGCTGAGTTTCGGCCGCGAGCAATTGCCCACTTTCGATCTGCCGAACGCACGGTACGTTCTCGGCCTGGGCGCGGACTTCCTCGGTACGTGGAACTCACCCACGTCGCAGGGATATGGCTACGGGTTGATGCGGCAGGGCCGCCCGGGCATCAGAGGGATCTTCGTGCAGGCCGAATCGCGCATGTCCCAGACCGGCGCGAACGCCGACGAGTGGGTGCCGGTGAGGCCGGGCACCGAGGGTGTGCTGGCGCTCGGGCTTGCGCACGTGATCCTCGCGGCGAAGCTGCGGCCTGCGAGCGCGGGTGGGCGCGCCGCCGCGCTCATCGACGGCTGGTCGTCGGGCCTCGCCGGCTACGCGCCGGAGCAGGTGGAGAAGGTCACCGGCGTTGCGGCCTCGCGGGTCGATCGGCTGGCCCGCGACTTTGCCGCGATCTCTCCCGCTGTGGCGATCATCGGTGGCGCACCACTCGCGCACACGAACGGCCTTTTCAACGCGCTCGCCGTCAACGCGCTCAATGCGCTCGCCGGAAGCGTCGAGCAGCCGGGCGGCGTCTT
>DASTDQ010000162.1:0-4578 GCA_035710305.1 Vicinamibacterales bacterium
GACCACCGTCGCGATCCTCCAGTCCCTGGCGAGCCCGCCGACCAGGCCGCCCGGGTCCATCCCGCGGCCCTCGCCGATTGGCAGATCCCAGACGAGCGAGGCGCCGAAATAGTGGGGAATGTCGCCGGTGGAGTAGTCGTAGTCGCGACCCAGGTTGTGGCTGTCCGCGACGGCGGCGTTGGTCAGCGGCCCAGTCAGAATCGACGCGTCGAACACGGATGAGGCCGAGTCCTTCAGCGTCGAGTAGGTGTAGGCGGCCGAGTAGGTCAGCCCGCGCGAGAATCGCTGCCGGATGCTGAACGCCACGCCCTGGTAATCCGTCACGCCGACGTTGTTGCGATAGAAGCTGACAGCCGTGTACTCCGGATACGGCTTCATGAGCTGGGCAACCGTGATCGTCGGGTCGCCGATCGAGGACGAACGCGGAACGATCCCGACATAGGGATTCGGAACCCTGGCCTGGAGCGCCGGGCCGAGTGCCAGCTGTTCCTCGGTGAGCTGGTTGATGTTGGCGTCAGGGATGCCGACCCGTGTGATCTTCGATCCGAGGTACGACACTTCCACGACGGTGTTCGTCGCCAGCTCCCGCTGCACCGACGCGTTCCACTGTTGCGCGTAGCCCGATCCGAGCCCGGCGTCCACCGTGAAGACGCCCTGCCCGAGGCCCGCGGTCGGCGAGTGGTCGAGCGGCGCGACCGTCGGTCCGTTCGCCAGGACGAAGGCGGGCGCGACGTTGTCGAGCGTTCGGAGCGTGACCTCCTGCAGAAACGGAAACGTCGGCGTCGTGAACGGCGTGGTGATCCCGGCCATCTGGATCCAGATAACTCCGTAGCCCGAGCTGAGGACCGTGCGATCCGTCAGACGGTAGACGGCGCCGAACCGGGGGCCGAAGTTGTTCTTCTGGAGCGGTCGCACCGGTTCCGTGCCTGGATATTCGAGCAGCCGCGTCTCCCGGTTGAAGACTGCCGTCTGCCCGTTGATCTCCCTGGATGGAAAATTCAGCGTGTAGCGCAGGCCCGGGTTGATGGTCAGTCGGTCGGAGACTTTCCAGTCGTCCTGGATGAAGTACTCCTGAAAGTGCGCGCGCTCCTGAATGTCCGTCTGCTGGAACGAGAGCGCGAAGTCCTGCACCTGGCCGAGCAGGAAGCTCGCGAACGCGTTGCCGGTGCCCCCGACACCGGGCAGACTGCTGCCCACGGTGCTGAACGTGAAGTTGCCCGTGGGCCACGGGGGCTGGATCACGTCGAGCCGTTCCCAGCGCCAGTCGAAGCCCATCTTCACTGTGTGGCGGCCCTTCAGCCAGGTCAGCGAATCGGCGATCTCCGTGACGCTCGTGGCGAAGTCCGACGCGGTGTTCTGGGGAGAGCCGATAGGCTCGTACCCGGCGGGAGCGAAGGCGGGCAACGTGTTGGCGAACTGCCCGTTCACGGGGATTCCTGGAATGTTCAGCGCAATCCCCGCCGGCCCGGGCAATTCCGCGGCCCTCCGCGTGACCGAGCGGCGCGTGTCTCCGATGCGCACCTCGTTCAGGAGCGTGGACGAGAAGACGTGCTGATAGTTCGAGGCGAACGCCCGGGATTCGGTCTTCTGCGGACCCACCGCCACGCTGCCGGCCCGAATCGTCCCGCTGCCGTCCGGAAAAGCAGTGACCGGGTTGGCCCGCCCGTTGAAGAAGGTCAGGCGTCCGAACACCTGATCCCGGCCGGGGGCGAGCTTGTGATCGATGCGCACATCGCCCTGATTCTGATCGTCGAGCTCATTGGCCGTCCGGCTGTAGTTGTTCGATGTGCCGGGAGACGTCGGTGGCGGGTAGCGCCCGAGCAGCGAGAGCGCGACAGGATCCATGGCCTCCGGCGGGATTGCGTTGTTGGGGAAGGGCGAGCGGGTCGTCCCGACGGTGGTTCGAGGATCGTAGATCGTCGGCACCTGCCCCGAGATCGGCTCGGTGAAAATCCCGCGCCGCTGCAGCTCCGTGGGAACGATGGACGTGACCGTTCGCCCGATGGCCTGCCGCTGACCCTGATACCCCGCGAAGAAGAACGTCCGGTCCCTGACAACGGGCCCTCCGAGGACGCCGCCGAACTGGTTCCGCCGGTACTCCGGCTTCACCGGGTTCGTCTTCTGGAAGTAATTCCTGGCGTTCAGGTGCTCGTTCCGAAAGAACTCGAACAGGGTGCCCCGAAACGCGTTGCCGCCTGACTTGGTGGTCAAGTTCACCACGCCGCCGTTGAACCGGCCGAACTCGGCGGGTGGGCTGTTGCTCTCGATCTTGAACTCCTGGATCGCATCGACAATCGGGTAGTAGGCGACCTGCCCCGGCTCCGGCTGCACCACGGAGATGCCGTCGAACAGATACTCGTTCGTGCGGGGCCTCCCTCCGTTGATGCGCGGCAGCACGGAATTCGGTGGCAGGGCGACGCCGGGGGCGATGGCGGCGAGCATGATGAACAGGCGTCCGTTCAGCGGCAGCTGCACGACATGTTCGTGTTCGACCACGGTCCCGAGGCTCGCGGTCTCGACTCGCACGACCGGCGCATCCCCGACAACCGTCACCCGTTCCTCGACGCCGCCGACGCCGAGCTCGAAGTCGATGTGCGCCTTCTCGCCGGTCGCCACCCGGACGCCCTCGCGGCGCACCGGCTTGAAGCCCGAGAGCTCGACATCGAGGCGGTATTCCCCCGGCGGCAGACTTGCGGCGGTGTAGACGCCGTCTTCGCTGGACACGGCGACCCGCTGGAGGTTCGTCCGCCGGTCCGTGACGGTCACGGTCGCGCCGGGAACGGCGTCGCCGGTCGAATCCTTCACGACGCCGGTGATTTCACCGGACGCCACCTGGGCACGGGCCGGCAGTGCTCCCGCGGAGCACGCGAACGCGAAGGTAAGAGCGAGCGAGAGCGATCCTCGCCGGGCCTTTCGCGCAGCACCCGTCACGCGCTAACTCTAGATCGAATCAATACGTGCACTCAAATCGTCTTGAATCGACTCAATATGAGAAGGTACCGCCGTCGAAGAGGCCGGTATAATCCCGCTCACCTGGGGGAATAACGTGAAGCACACGATGATAGTCGGGCTGCTGCTGGCGTGTTGCGCGTGGGCTGCCGCCCCGAACGCGGCGCAGTTGAAACAGCCCACGAGTGCGACGTGCGACCGCGAGTGCCTGCGCGGCAAGGTGACGCAGTTGCTGTATGCGCTGCTGAAGCACGACGTGAGCGGCCTGCCCGTGGCCGACACGCTGCGCGTTACCGAGGACGCCGTCGAGAAGCCGCTCGCCAGGGTCGGCCTCGTGGGCACCGTGACGCGCCTGCGGGGCTTCCGCCAGGACTTCATCGACGAACGCGCCGGCGTGGCGGGTGCCCACGTCGTGGTGGAGGAGACCGGGGCGCCCGTGCTGCTGGTGGTGCGGTTGAAGGTGGCCGCCGACAAGCTCACCGAAATCGAGCTGGTGGCCACACGCAGCCGCTCCGAAGGGCTCATCTTCAACATCGACGGCCTGAGCGCGCCGAGCGCGATGATGAACTACGCGCCCCGTCCCGAGCAGCTCGCGACGCGCGAGGAGGCAATCAAGGCCGCGCTGCACTACCCTGAAGGTCTCAACGCCGCGAAGACCTTCGCCGCCGTGAACGCCCCCTTCGCGCCCGAGGCCTATCGCTACGAGAACGGACAGGTGATGGCCGGGCCCGACTGCAAGTTCGCCCCGGGCTGCCAGAACATCTCCACGCAGTCGCTCGCCATCTTCGAGCGCCTCGGCGACGTAGAGACCCGTGTCATCGCTGTGGACGAGCGCATGGGCATCGTCTGGCTGCGCATGGCCTGGGGCGTCCAAAAGAGCGGTGGCGATCAGCTGACGGTGTGGGAGGCCTTCAAGGTTTTCGACGGCAGGATCCACGCCGTGGAAGCGTTCATGCGGATCCTGCCGGTGGAGAAGCGTAACGGCGGGTGGCAGTGAGATTGGGACACATCAGCGTCAACACTGCCGCGGCCACAGACGGCAGCCCCACAATCTTCACATCGCGGCCCTCCCCCAAGACTTCAGTGAGGACGGCCTTGGTGATGCCGACCCATCCGCCTGGCGTCTGACAGCTGAACACGTACTTCCCCTCTCGACGACCGCTCAGGAGCTGCGCTTCGTCACAAGGCTCGGCCTTGTGCGCAGCCACAAGCTCCGCGTCGGATGAGGCGATGTACCGGACCGGAAGATCCGGAATCGACGACGCATTCGAATCGGCCGGCAGTTCGTCCTCGTGGAAAATGAACAGGCGCCCGGTCCGGACAACGGCATTCGCCTGCTCAACCGACACGCGTCTGCGCAGCGCCTGCTCGGCCCGCTCGAAGACGTCCTCGGCGAACGGCTGGGGGTAGTCGAACAGCTTTTCCACTTCCGGCGTGAGGTGCGGCAATTTCCGCCAGCCGCTCACCCACGCGAGCTTGCCAGTGCTAGCGTCCCCATCGACAAAGACATCTTCCAGGCCGAGGTGCGTCACGGTATCGGGCTGCAAAGTCTTGAGCGCCATGTGCTCGATGAGGTCGGTCGAGAACCCGTACAGGACCCCATACGGCGAATACGCGCCGGCTGCCGGC
>DASTDQ010000163.1:0-4718 GCA_035710305.1 Vicinamibacterales bacterium
TTCGTCAGCGCCTCCATGAGCCGCACGTTCTGGAAGAACCAATCACGCGTCTGGTCGTACGTCCCGGTCTGCGAAAGCGCTCGATTGTCGTTCCTGCCGTCCTGCAGGAAGACGCGAAGCGGCTTCTTCTCCGCCTTCAGCACGATGTCCGCGTAGGCGTGGCCGCCGCGCAGGTTGACGAAGCTGCCGACGATGCTGAGGACCTTGCGGAAGGCGGTGGGGCGCTCCCACGCGACGGTGAAGGCGGCAATGGCGCCAGAGCTCGCGCCGCCGATGCCGCGGCGATCGGGATCTGGCGAAATGTTGTAGTCCTTCGCAAGTGCCGGTAGCAGCTCGTCAACGATGACGCGGGCGTAGCGATCGTCGAGCGAGTTGTATTCCGTCGGCCGGTTCGTGTCGCGGTCCCCCCAGTTCTGCGGCGTCGGCTCCGGCTGATCGGGCCGCCTGCCCGGGTTGATGAAGACGGCCAGCATCACGGGGATCTCGCGCCGGTGGATCAGGTTGTCGAGCACGTTGTGCGCGCGGATGTTGCCGGTCGGGTTCTTGAACGCCTGCCCGTCGTTGAAGACCATCAGGCTCGCCGGTTCGGCGGCCCTGTACTGCGCGGGCACGTACACCCAGTAGGTATGCTGCGTGCCCGGATATGCGGCGGAGGGCAGCGTGAACGGGCCGCGGATCTCGCCCTTCGGAACCCCCGGCTGCTCGAGCGAATCCGGTCCGAGCTGATAGAAGGCGTCGGGATTTGGCGCCTGCGCGTCCTGCGCGAAGACGTCCCCGGCCAGGACGACGGCCGTTGCGAGCGCCGCGGCGCGAGCGTTCACACGCGGATGATCGTGCGGACCCGCCGGGGCGTCAAGAGCTCAGCGTTAGGAGGCGCCTGGAAACCCCGTGCAGTAGAAGGATCATCGGGCCGATAGAAGGACACGAACCGGTCCGGCGCGGCATCAGGGCACATGAAGATTCTCTACCTCGGGAACGACACAGAGTCCATCGCGGCGGCTTTGCGAGGCATTCACGACATTACGGTCCTGGAGGGTTCTCACCTCGATCAGGCCGGGAAATGGCTCGCGGAGAACCCCGACATTGCCGCACTGGTCGTGGAAGCCCAGCTCGACGGCGGGGACTGGCGCTCGGTTCTGACACCCCTCGGTGCACTCGCCGTGCGTCCCGCTGTTGTCGTGGTCGTTCCGGAGGGAACCGGGCCCCTGTTCGAGTCACTCGAGCCGGGCGCCGACGGCTACATCGAGAAGGGGCAGTCGCTCGTCCGCGAGCTGCAAGGCGCGATCACCCGTGCGGTGGCCCCCGCACGCGGGCGGGACCTCGAGCAGAAGCTCGCGCGGGCCACCGCCGCACTGCAGGATGCGGAGCGGCGCCATCAGGCGGCCATGGCGGAGGCGACCGCCCAGATCGCCCAGCGCCAGACCCAGTACGAGATCGCCGTCGCGCGGGCGTCGGCCATCTGGGAGATGGTCGACGAGCAACTGCGCGCGGCGGCCCTCGAAGTAGAACGCGCGCGGCAGGATCAGGCGTCGGCCGTCGCCGAGGCCGATCGACTGACCCGCCGCGACACGGACCTTTCGTCACGGCTGGCCGCAGCCGAAGAGGCCGTTGAAGCCGCCATCGCGCGCGCCGATCAGGAACGGGCCGCGGCCGCGGACCACCTGGCCGAACGACAGCGCGAGCTGCAGGCCGAGATCGAACAGGAAAGCGCCCACCGGCGCCGCGTCGAAGACACGCTTGCGCACGCGATGCGTACGCTGGAAGACGCCGAGAAGCGGCACGAATCGGCCATGAGCGGCGCGGCCGCGCACTCCCGTGAACTGGAACAGGCCCTCCGGCTGACGGAGCGGGACCTCGAGTCGACCCTGGCCGACGTCGAGCGGCTCACCACGCGTGCAGTCGAATTGAGCTCGACGCTCGCCGACGCCGCGACGCGCCGTGACGATCTCGAACATCGATTGGCCGCGACGGAAGCGGCCGTTCGTGACGGCGACACCGAACGGCTGGTGGCAAGCAGACGGGCCGCTGCACGCGAGGCGGAGCTCGATGGACAGATTCGGACGGAGCGCGAGGCGCGAACGGCCCTGGAGCAGGGCCTTGCGGATGCCGACGCTGCGCTGCGGGCCGCGCAACAGCGGCACCAGACGGCTCTCGCCGCGGCGGCCAACGAGCTCGCCGAGCGCGAGGCGCACCTCGATCGTGAGTTGTCGAGGACCGCGGCGGATCGCGACAGGCTCGCCCAGCAGTTGAGCGATACAGAGGCCACACTCGATCAGGCACGCCGCGACCATCACTCGGCTGCCATCAACGTGGAGCGCCTCACGGAAGTCGAAGCCGATCTCGTCTCCCAGCTCGGCGCCGCCCGCGCCGCCCAACACACGCTCGAGCGCCGGCTGGCCGATGCCGTGCGCGAGGCTGCGGACGCCGACGAGCGTGCCGCCCGCGACCGGGCCGCCGCGACCGAACGCGAGGCGACACTCGAGAGCCAATTCGCCGAGGAGCGACTGGCATACGAAGGTCGACTGGACGAAGCCGGGCAACGCCACCGCACGCTGACGCTGGAGCGCGATGCGCTCCAGGAGTCGCTGGCTGCAAGCCAGGAGCACTCACGACGCCTCGATGAGGAACTCCACGAGGCGCGCGGACAGTTCGACCAGGCGCAAGCGTCGGCAGACGCCGACATTCGCCGGCTCACCGCCGAATGCTTTGAAACCGAGCGCGAGCTCCAGGAGTCTCGCCGTCACTCCCAGGAAACGTTCGACAGGCTTTCAAGCGAGCATGCCACCGCGCTGGCCGCCCTCGCTGCCTCAGTGACCGAACGAGACGAACAGCTGCGGGAGCAGTCGGAGGTCAAGGAGACGCTTATCCAGGAGCTCGAGGCCGCGAAGCGCCGCCTGCAGGAGGTGCAGGCGCACCTCCAGACTGTGCAGACGGAAGCCGACGAGGTGCCTCGACTCCGGACGCAGGTGGAGGCGAGTCGCGAGGAGAGTCACCGGCTGTTCCAGCAGGCTGGACTGGCGATGTTCCGGTGCTCGAGAGACGGCGCGCTCATCGAGGCCAACCGCGCGTGTGAGACCCTGATCGGCCGCCGCATGATCGACGAACTGCGGGGTGCGCAGTTCGCGCCTGCCGTCTTCGAGGCGCCAGACGTCCTGTCCTGGCTCATCGAGCGCTGCGTGAGCACGACGGCGAAGGAGTCGGCCGACACCACGTGGCGGCGGCAGGACGGGCGCCGCCTCTTCGTCCGTCTGTCGGCGTCCGTCGTGGCCACCGATCTCATCGAGATCGCCGCCGAGGATCTGACTCGTATTCGCATTCTCCAGGAGAGACTCGACAAGGCCCATCGAATGGAAGCCGTCGGGCGGCTCGCCTCCGAGGTGGCGGCCACGTGCGGCAATCTGCTCGACGACATCCATCAGCATGCGCAGAAGTGGCTGACCACGGCCGGCACCGACAACGCGTCGCGACAGCACGGTGAAGCGCTGCTCGAGGACGTGTCACGGGCGGTTGGCCTCCTGCGGCAACTGGCCGCGTGCGGCGAGGAACAGGCCCGCGCGCCGAGGCTGGTCGACTTGAACACGATCATCCGGGATCTCGAGCCCGTTCTGAAGCGGGTCGCCGGAGGCGACGTCGACGTCCGGCTGCAGGAGACGTCGTCTCCGCTCAACGTCGATGTCGGAATGGAACGGGTCGAGCGCCTCCTCGTCAATCTGGCCAGCTACGGACGGGAGCGCATGCCCTTCGGTGGCCGGCTGGCAATCGAGCTCGGCACCGTCGTCGTCGATCGCCACTTCGCCGTCAAGCACCCCGATGTCAGGCTCGGGCTCCACGCGCTGATCACCGTCACCGAAACCAGGCGCGCCGCGCGCGCGGACGAACCGGCTCGCCAGCAGGCGACCGCACGCAGCTCGCAGGGGAGCGTCGAGCCGAGGGCGGGCGTGGACTTCAGGACGCTCCAGCAGCTCGTCAGCGAGTGCGGCGGCCACTTGTGGGTGAAGGTCCAGCCGCCCGGCGACATGGTGGTGAAGATCCGCCTGCCCCTGCTCTCGGGCTCGCACGACGAGACAGCTCCGAATGCCGGCGCCGCCGGCGTACGGGCGATCGTCCGCCGGTTCAGGCTCTAGCGGACCGCCACTAGTTGTTCCTGGCCCGCGTCGCGAGTACGCTGCCAGAGCATGTGCAGCCCCAGACAATTGTCATTCGATGCCAGGCGCCATCTCTGGATTGCGGTGGCGGCCGCTGTCTCTTTCAACACGGCCTGCCGGACGGCGCCGGCGCCACCGCCCGTTTCGCCCGATACGTGGGCCGTGGTCGGGGGGAAGGAAATCACCCGCAGCGACGTCGAGAAGGCGTTCCGGCGGATGGAGGCCGGCGCACAGCCGCTGTCTGAAGAGGAGACGCTGGCGGCCAAGCTGAGCCTCCTGGACGAGCTCATCGTGCAGGAGATTCTGCTCGCCAAGGCGACCGCGCTGAAGATTGAGGTGGCCGACACCGAGGTGGACGCCGCCTTCAACGAGGGGAGGAAGAACCTCACGCCGGCGGCCTTCGAGCAGGAACTGGCGCGACGACAACTGACCGAAGGGGACATGCGAGAAGGCGTCCGGCGCGAGCTGCTGACGCGGAAGCTGCTCGAACGGGAGGTCGTCTCGAAGGTCACCGTCACGGATCAGCAGGTCACGGATTACTTCAACGCCAATCGCTCGCAGTTCAACCTTCCC
>DASTDQ010000164.1:0-3700 GCA_035710305.1 Vicinamibacterales bacterium
AGCCAGAAATGCCATGCCCAGGTGTTCTACGCGAAGCGTGACGCCATACTTGTCGCCCCAGCCGCGGATATCCCCGTCATCGAGGTAGCGCTTGTAGATCTCGAACGACGTGCCGTCGTTCAACCGCCGCTTCTGATGCCCGACTGTCGTGTTCACCTGCGCGCGCTGGGCGCTCCACGCCGACTCCAGGATCAGGAACTCCCCGTCGTCATCGAGCAGCCCCTGGAGCTGCGCGAACGCGAGCCGTTCCTGGTCGCCGGTCAGATGGCTGAACAGGAAACCGATCAGCGCCGAATCGTAGGAACCGCGCGGACACTCGTACTCGAGGAAATCCGCGCGGACGATCGAACAGCGATTCAGGATGTCCAGACGCGCGGCCTTCTTCCTGCTCTCGTCGAGCATCCTCTCTGATTGATCGAGGAGGGTGATGTGGGAACAGCGTCGAGCGTAGCGGGGCAGCCAGTAGGCCGTGCCACAGGCGACGTCGATGATCCGGTCGTGGCCGAATCGTTCCACGACGCGTTCCAGCATCGGTATTTCATCGAGGAACACACGCGGGTCGCGAATCGAGGCCGTGCCTGTACCCAGGAGATACGCTTCCTCGTACTCGGGGGCGCGCTCGTCGTAGTACCGGAACATGCTCTGTCGAAGAGTGGAATCCATCCGACTGCTTCTGTGCCGACGAGGGCACTTGAGTCCGCCAGCGTTTCAGGCGGGTCATCTGACAAGTCTAGCGAGAGCCAGCCATCCTGCGAAAGAGCCGGCGGCGATCGCTTTCGAAGTGGTAGAGCTTGGCCACCTCGATGCGCCTCGCGATGGAGCTGCAGACCAGGATGGCGATCAACATGCCGAGCATCGGCCCCGCCCAGTAGATCCACCATCCGTCCCAACGGCCCGAGATCAGCGCCGGGCCGAACGTGCGCGCGGGGTTCGTGCTGGTGCCCGAGATCGCCGCTTCGAGCGGCACCATCACGGCATACAGGAAGGGCATCATGTACGGCGTGAACGGACGCAAGGGGCGGAACCCGATGAAGACGCACAAGGCGGCGACGAGCCCGAACGTCGTCGCGGCCTCGCCCATCAGCACGACGCCCGTGGAGTAGCCCGCGCCCGGAAGCGTCGCGCCGAAGGCGACGCTGCGGCCCATCGATCCCCATGCCAGCAGCGGGAGCGCGCCGAGGCCGGCGCCGAGCAACTGCGCGGCGATGTATCCAGCGGCCGCTCGCAGGTCGAGCTTCTGCATCAACCAGAAGCCCATCGTCACGGCGGGGTTGATATGGGCCCCGCTCTCCCGTCCAACCCGCGACAGCGCAATTCCGCCGCCGATCGTGCCGAAGAGGAAGCCGGTCAGGATCGTCCGCAGCACCTCGTTCGGCACCAGGCGGACCATCGGGCTGCCCTCGCCGGACATGAGGATGACGACCGACAGCCCGCCGAACACGAGCAGCGCCGTTCCCACGAGCTCGGAAAGAAAGAGAGGCGCCATCGGTCAGCTGGCGGTCACGTCGAAGACGTGATAGCCCCAGGGCGGCATGTCGAGATACAGGCCGCGCTTCGCGAGGTCATGGCCGTCGCGATCGACGACGAGCGTGCCCATCACGTCCGTGAACCTGACGATGCTGCCGCGTAAAGCGGGCAGGCGGACGTAACACTGGCTCTGGTTCCCCGCGTAGTTGATCACGACCAGCCGCCGCTCCCCCGCCGTTCCCGTCCACATCCACGCGAGACAACAGTCCCACGTCCAGTTGCCGTCCCACGCGGGCACGCAATCGAGCAACTGCCAACCGCCATCGCGAACCGTCGTGTCGCGGAGCACCGCGAGCAGCCGCTCGTAGAACCGCTGCGCGGCGTCATCGGCCGGCTCGAGCGGCGCGCGCACGAGGTGCGGCGAGATCCGCTTTCTGCGTCCTTCGAATTGACCCTGATGAAAGAATCGCAGGCCCGGCGAGAGATACGTGACGATGGCGGCGGCCTGGTGCCTGCGCGGCTCGAACGTGACGCCGGCGCGCGGCTCGTCGTGATTCTCCATGAAGCGCGCGAGCCTGTCCTGATAGTCGAGGCCCGCGAGCAGATGCTCTCGCACGGGCCGTGCGGGGCCGTCGCGCAGGCGATCGTAGAGCCGCTTGTCGTACGCGTAGTCGAAGCCCTGCTGCTGCGTGGTCCATTCGAGGCCCCAATAGACTTCGGCCATGAAGCAGAAGCCCGGGACCCGATCGCGGACGCGCGCCGTCGTCTCCGGCCAGAAGAGCGGAGCACGGCGGCCCCACGTGCGCTCGAAGACGTCGGGCAGGACGAGCATCGCCATGTCGCAGCGTACGCCGTCGCACTGTCCGGCAATCCTGAGGAGCTCGCCGCGCATCGCCTCCTGCGTCGCCGGATTGGCGTAATCGAGCTGCAGGGTGTCGGGCCAGCCGGCAAAGTACGGGTCGCGCCCGTAGGCCAGCACCCGGCCGCCCTGGCGCGTCGCGACGCGCGTGTAGTTCTGTGGCGCCTGCGCCAGGTCGGATTCGGTGCCGGCCACGTAGTACTCGGGATGTTCCTTCACCCAGGGGTGATCCGGGGCGGTGTGATTGGGCACGAAGTCGAGCATCAGCCGCAGGCCGCGATCATGCAGCCGCCGCCGAACGCGCGCCAGCGCCGCGTCGCCGCCGAGCGCCGGGTGGACCGTGTAGCCCGTGATCGCGAATCCCGATCCGGCGATGTCGTCCTCGCGCAGGTCGATCAGCGTCTCCTGGAACTCGTGACGCCATTCGGGGTTCGTGCGCGAGATCTGCTGCGCCGCCGGGCCCGTGCGCCACACGCTGAGAAGCCAGATCCAGTCGAACCCCATCGCGGCCAGGCGATCGAGCTCGGCGTCCGGGATGTCGTCGAGCGTCGCGGCACGGCCGAGTGCCTGCGACAACGCGGTCAGCCAGACGCGCGTGTTGATCTGGTAGAGCGATGGGTAGCGTGGCGGGTGCATAGGCGCCCTTATACAGAATATTCGGCGGCCCTGCCGACATTTTCCCCATCAACTCCACGGCATCTCCGTGCGAGCGCTCGAATCGGGCGCAATCGACGTGTCGAGCCGCGGCAAGGTTCGTGCGTCCCGTTCGTGCGAGGCGAGGTTATGGCGCTCCGGCGGCTTTGGCGATCGGTGCGAGCGAGCGATCACGAGCGCGCGAGCACACTGCCAGGGGACGAGCTGATCCCGTGCGCCATCGACACGCTGACGCACGGTGTGACGATTCGCCGCCCGCCGAGGGACGTGTGGCCCTGGCTGGTGCAGATGGGCGCGGGCAGCCGCGGCGGCTGGTACAGCTACGACTGGCTCGACAATGGCCGCCAGCCGAGCGCCAGCCGCATCGTGCCGGGACTTCAGCATCCGGCCGTCGGGACGGTCTTTCCTGCTCTGCCCGGTGTGAAGGAAGGGTTCACACTGCTGGCGCTCGAGCACGAGCGCGCGCTGGTGCTTGGCTTCGTGTCGCCAGCGGGCACCACTGAGGTGACGTGGGCGTTCCATCTCGTGGAAGCAGCGCCCGGCGTGACCCGTCTCGTCGTGCGCGCGCGCGGCGGACCTGGCTACCGGTTCCACGGACTGCCGTTGCTGCTGACCAGAATCGTTGTGCGGGTCGTTCACTTCGTCATGCAGCAAAAGCAGTTGCTCGGCCTCGCATCACGCGCCGAAGGGCAGGCGGGGCGAACGGGAGCGGCAGCGTCC
>DASTDQ010000165.1:0-2042 GCA_035710305.1 Vicinamibacterales bacterium
GTATGATTCACAGTCCATGCACACGGAGCTTCAGGAAGCCATCGACCTGCACGAAGCCATCGTGGCCGAAGCCGGGAACGCGCTGGTCGGCTACGAAACGGAAAAAGCGCTCGCCAACGTCGTCCTGCTCTCGGAAATCCCGACCACCTACGACAAGGACCAGAAGCGGCAGGTCAACGCCGGCAACCTCCTGCTACGAGGCGTTCCGGGCGTTGGCAAGACGTTTTTCGGCGTGATCCTCGCGGCGATCAGCAACGCCAAGTTCGCGAGGCTCCAGGGCCGGGCCGACCTGCAGCCCACAGAGATCGTCGGGTTCCAGATGATCAACCCGGCCACCGGCGAGTTCATCACCGAGTTCGGGCCGCTTGCGTCGGCCGAAGTGATCCTGCTCGACGAGATCAACCGCATCCCCCTCAAGTCCCAGAGCGCGTTCCTCGAGGGGCTGCAGGACCGGACGGTCACCGTCGGCAAGACGACCTACGAGATGGCGCCTTTCAGCTTCGCGATCGCCACGATGAATCCCGTGGAGCTGGGGCAGGGGACCTTTCCCTTGTCGGAGGCGGCCACCGACCGGTTCGCCATCATGATCAACATCGCGTACCTGCGGCCCCAGGACGAAGAGAAGCTCGTGAACTTCGACTTCAAGCAGGTCCGCCTCAAGCCGCTCGTCCCGAAGGAGCGCATCATCGAGCTGCGATCGGTCATCACGCGCGAGGTGTTCCTGCACGACTCCCTCGCCAAGTACATCCGGCGGCTGGTGGGGGCGACGAGGCCCGTCAGCGCGGAGACCGAGTGGCACCACCGTTCGCCGTCGTCGCTTGTCGAGAAGTGCGTGGACCTGGGGGCGTCTCCCAGGGCGACGATCTGCCTCGGCCGACTCGTCAAGGTGTGGGCGCTGCTGCTGCACCGCCGCGAGGAGGTCTACCCGGAGGACATACAGGAGCTGGCCAAGTACGTGCTGAGCCATCGGATCTGGCTCGGCCCGCACGCGGCCAGCCACGGCGTGACCGTCGAGATGGTCATCGACGACATCATCGCCACGGTGCCCGTGCCATGAGGGAAAATGACTCCCGACCCCATTAATCTCGACGACATCGCCGAGATCGAGCTCTTCATCCTCAGGCGGATGCGGGAGTACACGCTTGGCGACCATGCCAGCGTGTTCAAGGGATCGGGGTTCAACTTCGTCGGCGTGCGCGACTGGCAACCCGGCGATCGCATGGCGTCGATCGACTGGGCGCAGTCGTCGCTCAACAACTTCAGCCCGATGGTCACCCGCGAGTTCGAGCAGGACAGCAACGCCGCCATCGTGGCCGTGGCCGACGCGTCGGCGTCCACGCGCTGCGGGATCGACGGGGACCTGATCGCGACGACCGTGGCCCGGGCGGTGGCCGCCGCCGGGCTGTCGGCGCTCTTCTTCCAGGACCGCTTCGGCCTGGTGACCTTCGACGACCGCTTCGAGCAGGTCTCGGCGGTCCGGCCCCGCATCGGCCGTTCGCATCTGCTCTACTGCCTCGACCTCTTCAGGCAGCCGCCCCTGGACGATCGCCCCACGGGCTCGCGCGATGTCATCGTGGCGATCGAAAGCCAGGTCCGCAAGGCCGCGCTCGTCCCGGTGATCTCGGACTTCCTGCTCCCCGACATCGAGCGCATTCTCGCGGAGCTGTCGAAGCTGAACGCCATCCACGACGTGTTCCTGCTGATGGCCGACGCCCGCTTCGCCTACGAGCTGCCAGGCGTCTCCGACGGCTGGGTCGAAGTCTTCGACGTCGAAAGCGGCCGGGCCCGCGTGCTTTCGAGGCGGGAAGTGGGGCGGCTGGCGCACCGTACGGGCGCGTGGCAGGATGAAGTGATGCGGCTGGCGAAGGACGCGGACCTCGACGTCGTCCGCGTGGGACTTGACCGTTGGGAGATGGAGACGGCGCTGGTGGAGTTTGCCGCCGAGCGACGGCTCCGGAAAATGTGATGAGAAGAACCTGGTTTCCGTCGTCGCTGGCCGTTTCGATCGTGACGTTGGGAGTCCTTGCGTCGTCCGCCGCCGC
>DASTDQ010000166.1:0-3325 GCA_035710305.1 Vicinamibacterales bacterium
TTGACCTGCTGCAGCATCGCCATCCGCTCTTCGTCGGTGGCGGTGACGCCGAGCTTCTCGCACCACTCCTCCATCGAGGGCGGTCCGCTGTTCTTGCCAAGCACGATCGACACCGGCTTCTGACCCACGAGGTCCGGGGCAAACGGCACGTACTCGAGCGGGTGCTCTTTGCGGGCCAGCCGGACCCAGCCGGCGATGATGCCGGACTCGACCTCGTACAGCTTGTCGCCGACGATCGGCCGGTTCGGCGGCTGCGTCACTTTGGCGAGGTCCATCACGAAGCGTGACACCTCGACGAACTTCTCGGTCCGGATGCCAAGGTCCACGCCGTGGAGGCACAGCAGCGACATCACCACGTCCTCCATCGGAACGTTGCCCGCGCGCTCGCCGAGGCCGGTGATCGTCGTGTGGGCCACTGACGCGCCGGCGCCGAGCGCAGCCACCGTGTTGGCCACGCCGAGGCCGAAGTCCTGGTGGCAGTGGATCTCCACGGGCTTCTTGAGGCGGTCGATCACCTTCTTCACCACGTGCGAGACGGCGTCGGGCGTGCAGACACCCATCGTGTCGGCGATCGTCAACGCGTCCATGTGGCCTTCGGTCGCCACCTGCTCGACGATGTCGAGGAAGCGATTGAGCTCGGTGCGGGTGGCGTCGATCGTGAAGAAGACGGTGTAGAGGCCGGCGGCCTTTGCGGCCAGCGTGGTCTCGATCGAGGACTTCATCGCGCGCTCGAGCGGCCAGCCGTAGCCGTACTTGATCATGTGGTCGCTGGCAGGAATCTCGATCACGACGCCCGAGCAGCCGCACGACTTGATGACGTCGATCTCGGCCGGGATGCAGCGCGCGAAGCCGAAGATCTCGGCCTTGAGCCCCAGCGCCGCGATGTCGGAGATCGCCGCCTTGTCCTGGGCCGACACGGCGGGCATGCCGGCCTCGATGCGGTGGATCCCCAGAGAGTCGAGCTTCCGCGCGATCGCTACCTTCTCTTCACGGCGGAACACGACGGCCGTCTGCTGCTCGCCGTCGCGCAGCGTGACGTCATGAATCTTGAGGTTTTTGCCGAACGTATTCTTCTGCCGCACCTCGGGGAGGTACGACCACGGGCTGCTGAACCACTTGTCTGTCTTCCAAGGCTCGCTCATCTCAACTCCCGATTCCCAACGCCCAATTCCCAACTTCGGACCCAGCGCAGCCGATGATGTTACGATCCCCTTCAGGGCAAAGTCCACGAATGCCGCGTATCTGCTTCACTTTGAACGGGAAACGGACCGAGGCGTCCTACGAGCCCGGGATGCATCTGCTCGAAGTCCTTCGCGAGGAATGCGGCATCGTCTCGGCGAAGAACGGGTGCGCGCCCGAGGGGGCGTGCGGGTGCTGCCTCGTGCTGGTCGATGGCCAGCCCGCGCTTTCCTGCCTGCGCCGGCCGGAGCAGACCGAGGGCCGCGAGGTCGTCACGCTCGAAGGGATCCCGGAAGAGACCCGGCGGCTCATGGCGGACGCCTTCGTCCTCGAAGGTGGCGTCCAGTGTGGTTTCTGCATCCCTGGCATCGTCGTCCGGGCCGCGACGCTCGTGGAGCGCGGAAAGACGGGCGACCGCGCGGCAATCGCCAAGGCGCTCGACGGGCACCTGTGTCGCTGCACCGGGTACGGACGCATCATCGACGCGATTCAGACGGCTGGAGAGGCGGCAGCCAACGGCGGCAGTCTGACGCGCACCGAGCCGCGGCGGAATTCGTTTTTCGGCGAGGAGTTCGGACTGAAACGGAATCCGGCCTTTGCCAAGGGCAACGGCAACGGACACGGAGCAGGCCACGGGATCGGACGATCGATCGCCCGCCAGGACGGGTCGGCCCAGACGCTCGGCGACAAGCCGTTCATCGACGACATGCGAGTGCCAGGCATGCTTCACGGCGCGATGGTGTTGACCGAGCACCCGCGCGCGAGGATCCTGAAGATTCGCACCGACGACGCGGCCGCCATGCCTGGCGTTGTGCGGGTACTGACTGCGGCCGACGTGCCCGGCTTCCGTGGAACAGGCCTGAACGATCCGGACCAGCCCGTCTTCGTGGCCGAGGGCGAGCTCACGTGCTGCGTGGCGGACTTCCTGGCGATGGTGGTGGCCGACACGCAGTTCCACGCCCGTCAGGCAGCCAAGGCCGTGAAGATCGATTACGAGGTCCTCGAGCCGCTGACCGATCCGTTCGAGGCGCTGAAGCCGGGCGCGACGCTCGTCCATTCCGCCGACACGTTCCGTCCGACCCCGTCGAACGTCCTCCAGCCAATCACGGCGTTCTCGCGCGGCGACGTTGACGCGGCGCTGGCCGGCGCGGCTCACGTGATCGAGGCCACCTTCCAGACACAGCCGGTGGAGATTGCGTTCCTCGAGCCGGAGGCGTGCCTTGTCGAGCCGGAGGGAAAAGGCGTCAAGGTCTATACCGACAGCCAAGGCTCGGTATATGACCACCAGCAGATTGCCAAGGTTCTGAAGCTCGATCCGAAGGACGTCGAGATCGTCCTGCTCCCGAGCGGCGGGGCCTTCGGCGCCAAGGAGGAGCTGTCGATCCAGGCGCAGACGGCGCTCGCCGCACTGCTCCTTGGCCGGCCGGTCAAGACCGTGCTCACGCGCGAGCAGTCGACGCAGCACCACGTCAAGCGTCACGCGATGACGGTGAAGCTCACGGTCGGCGCCGATGCCGACGGGCGCCTGCTCGCGCTGCGGTCGCGAATCGTCGCCGACGCAGGCGGCTACCACACGACAAGCGCCAAGTGCGCGCTCCGGGCGGCCTGCCACTCGACCGGCGTCTACCGCATACCCAACGTGGACGTCGAGTCGAAGGCGGTCTACACGAACAACCCGAATGGCGGCGCGATGCGCGGCTTCGGCAGCAACCAGGCGCAGTTCGCGATGGAAGGCATGATGGACATGCTCGCCGAGCGCGTGGGCGTGGACGGCTGGGACATCCGTGAGCGGAACATCCTCGATCCGGGAGACAAGTTCGGAACCGGACAAGTGATGCGCGAGAGCGTGCGCGGCATCCGCGCCACGCTCGACGCGGTCAGGGACGTCTACAAGCGGTCGCGCTACAAGGGCATCGGCTGCGGCATCAAGAGCACCGGGCTGGGCAACGGAACGATCGAGGGAGGACACATCGTCATCCGCGTGCTCGGGGGGCCGCGGCTCGAGATCCGCAACGGCTACACGGAGATGGGCCAGGGCGTCTATACGGCCACGATGCAGGCGGTGTGCGAGGAGTCGGGCCTTCCCGCCGACATCATGACGGTCGTGTGGGACAAGGATCTCGGCGAGAAGTGCGGCGAGACGTGG
>DASTDQ010000167.1:0-2519 GCA_035710305.1 Vicinamibacterales bacterium
AGTTGGCGTAGAGCTCGGTTCCATGCCACGGTCCGAACGCCGCGGAGATCTTCGGACTCAGAATCCCGCTGGTGTCGCTGCCGGAGTTGACCGGATTGTCCGAGGTCACGTTCCAGTGAAACACGTCGCCGCGAAGGCCGAACGTCGTCCGGATGGTGGGGCTCAGCTCGATTTGCGAGTCGGCAAACAGGCCAATCGATTGCTGATCGGCCTCGTCGGCCCGTTTCGTCTCCAGCCGCGCCGTGTCCCGCGTGTGATACAGACCAAGCGGCCCCCCCACTGAATCGATCCGATAGTCCACGCCGAAGGCGGTCTCCGCGTGCTGCGGGCCGAAGTGATCCAGCCGGCGGTAGGTCAGCTTCGTTCCACCCGTCCAGCGTCTCTCGAACTGCTCGAACTGGTCGCCGTTGACCGGGTCGTCCAGGAAGTAGGTGAAGTCGTGAAAGAGCTGGACGCCGTAACGCTGGACGAAGCCGGTCAGGCGGGTTGAATCCCTCGCGCCGGATCGTTGCCAGTCGAAGACGCCGGCGTACCTGAACGTCTCGCCGCCGTCACTGTCTTCGATGAATCCGAATCGGCTGATCTGACCGCTGTCCACCGCGCGCTGTGGAATCTGGTCGGTCGAGTGCCAATGATTGGAGTAGCCGAGGAGCGTCAATGACAGACCGTTGCGTGAGTCTCCCTGGCTGTAACGGACCACGCCGTTGTACTTGTCCTTGTTGTTCGGGCTCTCCCACGGACCGTTGTCGCGTTCCCACTCGAACGCAAGCAGCAGGTTGCCGGCGCCCACGCGCGGAGAGGCGGCGCCGAAGACACGTCCGTAGTCGAAGGACCCTCCCGTGACGCTGACGATCGATCGGTCCAGCACGTTGAAGTAGTTGAGGTTGGCCGATCCGGCCGATGAGAAGTCACCGTTCTCGGCGTAGTACGGACCCTTGCGGAACTGCACGCCGCTGACCAGCTCCGGGATCAGGAAGTTCGAGTCCGCGTAGCCCTGGGCGTGGGCGTGTGTCGGCATGTTGACCGGAATACCCGCGATCGTCTGCGCGAAGTCGAAGCCGTGGTCCAGATTGAAGCCGCGCAGGTAATACTGGTTGGCCTTCCCCTCGCCGCTGTGCTGGCTGATCACCATGCCCGGCACGGTCTCGAGCACCTCGGTGGCCCGGTTGACCGGGCGAACGGCCAGTTGCGCCGCTGTGATGGCACCCTCGCTGCCGGCCGAGGCGATGCCGACGAGGTTTTCAGCCGGGTTCTCGATCTCCGCCAGATTGCGAAACGTCCTCGGCGCCGTGATCACGATATCCGCGCTTACCGCGACGTGCATGATCGCGTCGGCGGTCGAAACACCGCCCGGTGCGACCATGACACTCCGACGAACCAGGGTGAAATTGATCAATCGAAAGGTGAGCTCCGCCGGACCAGCCGGTACGTCGTCGAACCGGTACCGACCGGCCCCATCAGTGACGGTCTCAGTGAACATCTCGTTGTTCCGCCAGAGATCGACGGTCACGCCGGGCAGCACGCCTCCGGTTTCGTCGGACGCAGTGCCCGTCACCGAACCCATGCCTTGTGCCCCGACTGATGAGTGAAGAGCCAGAGTCAGGGAGAGAACCAGAATCGCTCGCAGGCATCGGGTCATGAATCGATTCCACGCACTTTTGGCAGGGTCGTCCTGAATGAATGGTACCTGAACCCTTGGCAGGGGCCATTCAGACCTCGACCCGTGGGACGCCGTGGAGTGGCATGCTTCCTGATAGCCGTTCGGGGGACAGGGAGGGCAGCGATGAGCAAAGAGGACCTCACGAGGCGCGAGTTCACGGTTGAGACGGCTCTGGCCATGCTGGCAGGCGTCACGATTACGATCACCGGCTGCAGCGACGATCCGTCGTCAGGTCCGTCCGGCGGGGAAACAGGCACAGTCAGCAGCAGTGCCGGTCATTCACATGGCGGCGCCTTCATCTCGGACGCTCAGCTCGCTGCGGGCGCCGCGATTGTGCTCACACTTACGGGGTCCGGTCACACGCACACCGCGAGCCTCACTCAGGCCGAGGTCGTGCAGATCGCCGGCGGCACGCGCGTGGTGACGACCTCGACCACCGACGAGTTGCACAATCACACGGTGACGTTCAACTGAGTGGATCCGGGTTCTCCGGACGGTTGGATTAAGCAGGTCCGCTGAAGGGGGACACTACGTTGCGCCTTGGCGGGACGTCGGGCCAGACGATACAGGCTCCGGCGCTCCACCAGGGGCGACGTTGACCAGGACGCCGGCGCCCCGCAGGACCCGCTTGAGGCCCATCATGATGCCCACGGTGCTCGAGGCGAGTCCCCCGAGACTGAGCAGGATCATCCCGACATCCCAGAGCGGACGGCGGTAGTACCAGAACGAGAAGTCCAGGCTGTGCAGGCCGTTGTAGAGCCATCGCTCGACGCGGTCGAGGCGATGCACGCGGCCCACCAGCCGGCTCATGCGCGGATCGATGTACAACCACGTGCTCTCCGGGTCCGCCAGCTTCACC
>DASTDQ010000168.1:0-11748 GCA_035710305.1 Vicinamibacterales bacterium
CTCCAGACGCAGAACGGGAAGCCGACGCCTATTTTCCAGGTCACGATGAGCCTGTCGGTTGGCGGCGTCGGGATGGTGAAGGAGGAGGTGACTTTCGTCGGCCCGCCGATGCTGTCGCGCGAGGCGGCGCTCGCCGTGACGCGCGTCTTCCTCGTTCCCGAGGACATGGGCACGCCGGCCGGTGCGATCGCGCTGCGCGGCGCCACGAACTTCCAGACGCCGTCGGGCTGGGACACCGTGTACACGCCGATCCTCAACATGATCGAGCGCCCCGTGGCGCCGATGCTGAGCGTGCGCGTCGAAACGGACTGGTACGCGCACGAGAGCGAGTTCCGCTACGTGCTGCAGGCCGGCGAGGGGATCACGGTCGAGCCCAGCATCCCGATCGGACAGGTGTTCTTCGTGCCGCGAGAGCCGATCACGATGCGCCCGTGCACGGACGAGGAGCTGAAGGCGATCGAGGAGTCGCGAGTGGAGTTCAGCCGGCACAAGGCCGAGGCCACGCAGAAGACCTCGTACGGGCTCAGCTACAGCCCTCACTACATCCGGCAGAGCCGCGCGCAGAAAGAGTAGGCGACGCCTACCGCCGATCAGGCGCTCATCGTCTGGAGCGCCGGCACGCCGACCAGCGTCGACATCTGCGCGGCGAGGATCGCCACCGAGGCTCGAACGTCTTCCCGCTGCTCCGCGCCATGCCGCAGCTCCAGCGCGAGCACGCCGGTGCAGCCGTTGGGCGTCAGCAGCGGCGCCACCACCGCGCCGTGCCGGGAGTGGCTCGCGTTGACGACGCACGTGGTGTGCGTCCTGAACGCGGCAGCGGTCGCGTTGTCATCGTGTGTATGAAGGACGGGGAGGCGCGCGAGCACGTCGTCTGAATAGCCGTGCGCGAACACGGGCGTCAGCGTGGCTCGGCGGGCATCCGGCATCCAGAGAATCAGGCCGGCGGCGTCCAGGACCCCCGACGCATCCTCGAGCGCGGATCTCAGTTCGTGAGCCTCCCGGGCGCACCCGAGCTTCGTGCACACGTCAGCCACGGCCCACATGTTCACGGGGGAGGGCCCGGCGCCGCTGCCCGGAGACGGGTGGCGTGGAGGTGCCATGTCGACGGGCGCAGCGGGCAGCTTCTTTTCGGTCGTGGGTGCCGTTCTCTCGACGGCTTCAGCGCGGCGGGCATGAAAGGCGTCGATCGCAGAATCGATCAGGACCTGCAGCCGTATCGGAGGCCGGCCCAGCTTGTCGGGGCCGATGTCCCGCGAATCCCCGACAACCGGGGGCAGCGATTCGTCCGGCTCGGGATGACATTCGATGAACTCTCGAACCGTGGCGTCTGGATCCAGCCCGACGGCTCGAGCGTACGCGCGGACGTAGGAGCGCCCGAAAATGCCTCGCGGCCAGTTCGACGCATCGCCGCGCTCGAGCGCCTCGAGCAGCGGAAGCCTGATTTTGGTCTGCTCGGCAATCGACGCCAGCGAAATCTGCTGTCGTTCGCGCTGCAACCGAAGCCGGGTACCGAAAGTCGCGCTCATGACACACCTCGCAGGCCGACTCGAACGGCCGGCGACAACTCATAGGGGTCCTGGGGGAGCGCATGAACGTTCTAACGCTCAGGTAGCGTAGGAGTCGTCGATCCACGATTATAGGTCCTCGCGTGCCCCTGATCTTCGTGAGCTACCGCCGTCAGGACACCCAGAGCGCGACGGGCAGGCTCTGCGACAAGCTGCAGCAGCACTTCGACGCCGCGCAGGTGTTTCACGACGTCGAGTCGATCGAGCCTGGCGCCGACTTCGCCGCCACGATCGCCGCGAAGGTTTCGGCCAGCGCGGTCGTCCTGGTGATGATCGGCCCGCGATGGCTCGAGGCGATCGGCTCAGACGGCCGTCCGCGGCTGCACGATCCGTTGGACTACGTCCGCCTCGAGGTCGTCACGGCGCTTCAACGGCGGCTCCCGGTCATACCGGTGCTGGTCGAGGGAGCGGCGATGCCGTCGGCCTCGGCGCTGCCCGACGTGATGCGCGAGCTGCTCCGGCACCAGGCGCACGAGATCACCGAACAGCGGTGGCAATACGACAGCGACCGGCTCGTTCACGAGCTCGAGAAGTACGTCGCCCCGAACGCCGAGTCGGCGGAGGCCGCACCTGCGCTGGGCGCCTTGCTCCTGCGCTCGATGATCAACTATCCCGCCGATTTCGTGCAGCTGCTCATGAGCCCTCGACGGCAGCTTCTCGAGCGACTGAAGGGGCCACAGTTCGTGGCGCGGGCCGTGGTGTTCTTCGTCCTCTCCCATCTCATTGCCGCGTGGCTCTTCGTGCTGGAGGAGCTCGTGGCGTCCGTGCCGGCATTCGTGCTCGGCGGGGTTCCCATCGGAGCTGCGCATCTGCTGCTCCTCGTGATTCCGCTTCACGCAGCCGCCCGGATCGTGCGCGCGCCGAGTCACGCACCATCGACGACGGCCGTGCTCGCCTACATGCAGTCGGTGTTTGCAGTGCTCTTCGCGTCAGGCGTCGCGCTGATGTGGACTGGACTGGCGCTCGGCGATCCCGATTTCGGCCGGCGCCTGCGCGAGGTAGTGACGGAAGGTCTACCGATCGACGCGATGATAGCCAGGATGTCGGCCATCATGGAGACAGCCGTCTCCGCGCCGTTCCTGGCGGCCTTCGCGCTTACGAACGTGATCTGGCTGTACTCGGCCGGCTGGCTGCTGGTCGCAAGCGACGTCTTCAGCCAGTTGTGGCGGATCTCCCGCGTGCGCGCCACCGCGATCCTGGTCGCCGTGGCGCTGGTGCTCGTCCTCGTGTCCGGACTTGTCGCGCTTGCCTGGGCGGTCGGCCGCTAGAGGTCGAGTTTTCCCGTGCTGGCCCCGAGGCTCTCGATCTCCGCACCCGCCAACTGCGCCATGGCGAGCAGCAGGTTCGCCGTCGGCTCGTCCTTCTTGGCCTCGATGTGGCGGTCGCCCTTCAGCCGGCCGTGCGCTCCGCCGACCAGGACGGCCGGTGGGTTGCTCCGATCGTGGGCGTTGCCGTTGCTCATGCCGCTGCCCCAGTAGAGCAGCGAGTGGTCGAGCAGCGTCCCGTCGGCGTCCTTCGTGGACTTCAGCTTGTCGAGGAACTCGCCGAACTTGACGATCTGATACGTGCAGAGCTTCGCGTACTTCGCGAGCTTCTCGGCGTCGTTGCCGTGGTGCGAGATGCTGTGATGCGTTTCCGGGATGCCGATGTGCGCGTAGCCGCGGTCGCTCGCCTCGTGGCCGATCATGAAGGTGAACACCCGGCTGATGTCGCCCTGAAACGCCAGGTGCATCAGGTCGTAGGTCACGGCCATGTGGTCGTCGAACGCCTCGGGCAGTCCGAGCGGCGCCTCCGGCGTGCCCGTGATCGTGCCAAGCCGCGTCTCCATCCGGTCGAGCTGCTGTTCGACCTGGCGGATGTTGCTCAGGTACTCGTCGAGAATCGCGCGGTCCGGCGCGCCGAGCGTGCCGCGCAGCTTCGCCGTCTCCTGCAGCACCGAATCCAGCAGGCTCTGCTTCTCCTTCAGCCGTGCGGTGCGCTGCTCGGTCGAGCCGGTCTCGCCGAACATCCGCTCGAACGTCACCCGGGGGTTGATGCCGATCGGCAGGGGGCTCACGTCGTCGCGCCACGAGAGCGCGTTGAAGAACGTGCACGGGAATCCATCGCACGCGCCCACGGCGGTGCCCATGTCCTCGGTGCCCACTTCGATCGAGCGCAGCGGCGTGTCGTCGGCCACCGTGTCGGCGATGAACTGATCGAGCGTCTTCTTCGACTCGAGCTTGCCGAAGGCGTCGCCGCCGGCGCCCTTCGAGCCGATGGGGCCGACGCCGTTGAGGAATGCGGAGCTGGCCCCCAGGTGCACGGACTCGCCCCACGGCGCCTTCATCTTGCTGACCGTGACGAGCTGATCGCGGAACGGCTCGAGCGGCTGCATGACCGGCTTGAACTCGAAGCCGCTGCCGAGCGTGGAGGGATGCCAGGTGTCCGGGTACACGCCGTTCGGCATGTAGATCGCGCCGAACCGGAAGGGCGTGCGCGCCGCCGTGCGCGACTGCGCCGTGAGCGCCGGCACCATCGCATCGAGCATGGGCAGCGCCATCGCGGCGCCGAAGGTACCCTGCAGGAACGTGCGCCGGGACAGATGCTTCTTCGTGATGATCATGGCTGCTCCACGGTCCGGCTAAAGCCGGACACTACGTCGGTCCGGCTGAAGCCGGACACTACGTCAGTCAGTCACTTCTGAACGCTCGCCGCCTGTGCAACCCTGCTCGTCGTATCGGCCGGCTCCAGCTTGGTCCGCATCTGGAATGGCGCGCTTTCGACGATCCCCATAATGATAGAGGAAAACCGGTAATTTTCGGCTGCCGCCCGTTTTACGATGCCTCGAATGACGGGCATATCCGAGGGCTCGACGCCCCGGCCGAGCGCATACGTCATGATCCGCTCGGTCAGCGTGGTCACGAAGGCGTCGGGCCTGCTCAGGAGCACGTTCCGCAGCGCCACCGGGCCGTCCACCTTCGAGCCGTCCGCCAGCACGCCTGCGGTGTCGATGGCCGCGCCCCCCTCGCCCCTGTCGCGCCACTGGCCGACCGAGTTGAAGTTTTCGAGCGCAAAGCCCGCCGGGTCGATGATGCGATGGCAGGACGCGCACGTCGGGTTGTTGCGATGCAGTTCCAGCTGCGCCCTGACCGTCTTCGGCGCGGTCGCTTCCTTGTTGCTTTCTTCGAGCGTCGGCACGTTCGGCAGCGGCGGCGGCGGCGGCGTGTTCAGGAACGTCGTGAGGATGTACTTGCCGCGGAACACAGGCGACGTCCTCGTGGCCACGGAGGTCAGCGACAGGATGCTCCCGTGGCCGAGCAGGCCTCGCCGGTTCGGATCCGCGATCTTCACCTGGCGGAAGCGCGATCCGTAGACGCCCGGGATGCCGTAGTGCCTGGCGAGACGCTCGTTCACGAAGGTGTAGTCGGCGTTCAGCAGCTCGAGCGCGCTGCGGTTCTCGCGCAGCATGTGGCCAAAGAACAGCTCGGTCTCGCGGCGGAAGGCCTTGCGCGTGTTGTCGTCGAAGTCCGGGAACATCAGCAGGTCCGGCTGGACCTTCGACTCCAGGTTGCGAAGCTGCAGCCATTGCCCCACGAAGTTGCTGAAGAGGGCATCGGCGCGCGGATCCGCGATCATGCGGCGCACCTGCGCGGCGAGCACGCCAGGCTCGCGCAGCCGGCCCGCCGTCGCCAGGTTCATCAGCGCCTCGTCCGGGATGCTGCTCCAGAGGAAGAACGACAGTCGCGACGCGAGCTCGATGTCGCTGACCGCGTGCGCGGTTCCGACGCGAGCGCCGGCCGGATCGCGTTCGATCCGGTAGAGGAAGGACGGGCTCGCCAGGACGCGCGCCACGCCCGCGCGGATGCCGGCGTCGAAGTTGCCGCCGCTGTCGCGCGCCTGCGTGTAGAACGTCATCGGCGGCTCGACGTCTGCGGCCGTCGTGGGGCGGCGGTAGGCGCGCCGCGTCAGGTTCGTGAAGATCTTTTCAGCGCAAGCTCGTTCGTTCGCCGGCGACGTGGGCTGGCACACGAAGATCTTCTCGCGGCTCGGTGAGCTGCTGATGCCCTTCACGTCGTACGGCCCCTCGATGCCCACGACCTTGAGCCGCGTGTGGCCGCCAATCATGTGCACTTCCTGGCTGTCGCGCAGCGCGGGCTGCCACACGTCCTGCCGCTCGGACGGCCGCTCGCGCCAGGTGAAGCCCACGTCGTGCGGGCCGGCGGTGACGAACACGCGGCCCGCCATGCGCGCGTCCACCAGCGCCTTGGCCTCGTTCATGTCCTTGACCTGGACCGCGTGATCCTTGAGGCCGCCGACCTGCGCGGAAAACACCTGCTCGCCGTCGATGGTGATGATGAAGGTGTCGGGCGTCTCGTTGCCCTCGACGCCGGCGTAGCCTTCCTCGACGCCGCGAACCAGCCGGCCGAACAGCTTGTATTCGGCGTCGGCGGGAAACACGTGGCGCACGACGGCGCCGCCGCGCGTTCCGAGCGGCAGGCCTTCGATGTGCCCGGTCTGCGTGAACTCGCGGCTGATCGGATACTCGGTCGCGCCAGGCCGCGCGGTCGCGTCGCCGACGGCCATCACGCTGATGCGCTGCGCGACGGCGAGGTACCGCTCGAACAGCAGCGGCGAGGTTCCCAGCGAGGACGCGATATTGTCGAACCCGAAGTTCCCGCCATCGCTCGGCAGCAGCTCCGTGACGTCCACGTCGAGCGCGAGCAGATCGCGGATGGCGTTACCGTACTCAGTGCGGTTCAGCCGGTGCACGACGTACCGGCCCGGCGTGCTCTTGCCCTGCCAGGCGCGGTCGAGCGAGGCGGCCAGCCAGTTCGTGAACGCGACGTACTCGGCCTCCGGCGGATGCGGCAGCGGTGGAGGCGGCATGGCCCGCACGCTCAGCTTGCGCAGGACGCGCTCCCACGTCGCCGCATGGGGCAGGAGATCCTCGAGGCTGGCCGTTTCCAGGTTCACGGGGTTGTTCGCCGGCTGCGGCGATCGCGTGTTGTGGCATCCCACGCAGTGCTGCTTCACCCAGGCCTGGTGCTTCGCGGCTTGCGCGGGCGCGGCAGAAGTCGACGTGGTGTCCGGCTTTCCTGGCCCGAGCGCAGTCGAGGGCGGCCGGACCGTGGCGGGCGCCGCGGTCGTTGTGCCCGGCTTCTGCGTGGGCGTGGCAGACGCCGTCTCCGCCTTCTGCGTGGGCGCGGCAGACGTAGTGTCCGGCTTTAGCCGGACCGGTGTTTGCGCCCACAGCAGCGCGGCGCAGGCCCAGACGAGTGCCGCGCTCGACAATACGTTCTTCATCACGCTCCCTGCTGATCCTCGCTCTCGGGGGCGGGATCAGCTTTCTTCTCCTCGGGCTTCTTGGTCTCCACCGGCGGAGGCACGGGCGTTGGATCGTTGGGGCCGAGACCCATCAACTCGCGCAGCGCCGCGATGACGTCTTCGCGCGAATCCCGCTTCGGACGATAGGCGCGCGAGTCGGTGTTGTTGCCGGGCGGCGGGGGAGGATCGGGCTTTTCGGCCAACTGCAGCGCCGTGATGTTGTCCTTGTTTGTCGCGTCGAGCTTGGCGCCTGCTCCCGCCAGCGCGCGAATGATCGGCACCTGCCGCGCCTGCACCGCCTGGTGCAGCAGCGGCGTGCCGTCGCCCGACTTGGCGTTCGGGTTCGCCCCCGCGGAGAGGAGCACCTTGATGGCCTCGAGCGGCTCGCGATTCGACGCCTCGCGGAAAGGCGGCGGGCTCAAGCGCTCGAACCCGGGACCCGCCGCGAACGCGGCGCCGCGGCCGCCCGTCATGGCGACCATCATCGGTGTCCGGCCGGTATTGCCGCCGCGCCCGGGGCCGCCGCCGCGGCCTTCGCGCTTGATCTCGGGCGGCGTCCACTCGACCTTCGCGCCCTTCGCGATCATCAGCTTCAGCACCTCGACGTCAGCCGCCACGGCCGCGCGATAGAACGGCGACGAGTTGATGTCCTCGCCGCAGCACAGCGTCAGCGAGTGCAGCTGGCCTTGGAAGCCCTTGTTCGGATCCGCGCCCTTGTCGAGCAGCTTCTTGACGAGGTCGAGCGCGGTCATCGTGTTGGGGTGATCGGCGCGCAGGCGCGACCCGTCGCGCGCGCGCATGTCGGTCGTGGCGTCGTGCATGTCAACGGCGAAGTACAACGATCCATCGTTCGGGTCCGCGCCGAGATCGACCAGCGTGCCCGCCAGGTCGAGCCGATCGTTCACGATGGCGATGATCGTCGCCGTCACGCCGTCGCCGTTGGTCAGCTTCATGTCCGCGCCGCCCTTGACGAGTGCGCGCGCGACCTGTTCGTGCCCGTTGCGGACGGCGAACATCAACGCCGTGAATCCGCCCGTCGGGTGGTCGGCGTGGCGGCGCTCCTCGAGGCCGGTGACCGCCGCCTTGCGATTCGGATCCGCCCGCGCGTCGAGCAGCGCCTGAACCACCTCCACGTGGCCATCGGCTGCGGCCCACATGAGCGCCGTCTGCTGCTGATAGGTATCCGCGGCGTTCACGTTGGCGCCCGTCTCGAGCAGCAGCTTCACCGCGTTCACGCGCCCCGTCTTCGAGGCCGCCATCAGCGGCGTCTCGCCCTGAGGGTGGTTCAGCCGTGGATCCGCGCCTGCCTTGAGCAGTGCGTCGATGACGGCGGCATCGCCCGTTCGGCTGGCCTGAAGCAGCGGGGTGATGCCGTAATGATTCGGCGCATTCACCTCCGCGCCCGCGGCAAGCAGCGCGCGCACCAATTCGACGTCGTCGTGGTAGGTCGCCCAGAGAAGCGCCGACGAGCCGTCGTTGCCGCGGACGTTGACGTTCGCCTTTTTCGCAATCAGCGCGCGAACGGCCGCCTCGTCACCTCGCCTGGCCGCCTCGACGATGGGGCTGTCCGCCGCGGCGCGCCCGGCCCCGCCCGGGAACAGCGCGACGAACGTCAACAGCGCGATCAACAGTCCGGAATTTCGTGCGGTGCGCATCGACGGCTCCACTCTTTCTACACGAATACCCGCTCGCGACGGGGGTCGTGACAAGGCCGATTTTACACCCGTAGACGGTCCGTCGGCCGGGCAGACCTATAACCCGCGCCTATAACGAAAGTCGTCTGGAAAGTATCAGATAGAGGCGAATCAGGGGCAGGTTGCAGCGACCCGGTTGACGGTCGTCACGTTGATGCCTTCGGCGCCGCCCGCCCCGATGAGGATGCCGCTGACCGACATGCGCTGGCCGACAAAGGAATCGAGCCGGGTGAGGACGAACTTCAGCGCCATCGTTCGATCGCCGAGAGGACGGGTGGCGTCCTCGGGAACGGGCCCTGTCTTGTCGATGCGGACCGGGGCCGTGCCGTTGGTCAGGACCCAGTCGCCGCCGGACCGCGGCGCGAGGCAGCCGACGACGCGCACGAGCGTGTTGGCCGGCAGCTCTCCGGCGCCACCTTTGGGGATAATCTGAACGTCGGCCACCGTTTCAGGCGTGATCTCGGTATTGCCGGCGGGCAAGCCGTTCGACTTCAGGATCAGCGCGACGAGGTCGTTGTAGCTGGCGGCCGGCAGCGAGCCGCCGCTGCCATTGGGCATGTTGGTTCGGACATAGGTGAGCAGATCGGCGACCGTTCGTTGCGTGTAGCCCTCCCAGAACTTGTCGCCCGAAAGGGGTCGCGTGCCGTCGGCGGTGAGCGTGTGACACCGGGCGCAGCTCTGATTGAACGTCGCCGTGGCGCGCTCCGCCTGCGCGTCGGTGTAGACGCCGTCCCAGACCGTGCGCGCCGGCGCCTGCGCAGTCAGCAGCGCGCCGGCTGCCCACACCAGCAGCAGCAACGAGGCGGATCTTGCGATCCGCCTCTCCCTCACCACACGAAACCGCATCGACTAATCGATTAGAGGACGCCGGCCTTGAAACGCCATCCCGACTGGGGGTCGCCCTCACGATACGCCTTGTGGCACGCGCCGCAGGTTGCGCCCTGGAACTCTTTGGCCGCGGCCTGCGCGGCCGCCTGATCGACCGTCGCCGCCGACAGCATCTTGTCGAGCGCGTCGAGGCGCGTCAGGCCGTCCTTGACGATGGCGACGGCGTCGTCTTTCTTCACGCCCGCCCAGAAGCCCTGGAGCGCGGTGTAGTTCGTTCGCAGAGTCGCCAACTGCGTTTTGGCGTCCGCGTACCCGCCAGACGCGATGGCCTTGTTCATCGGCCCGAAGGCTCCCGCGTTCGCCTTCATGAGCTTTGCGTACTCTTCGGTCGACATCTTCGCCTGCGCCATCAGGGTGACCCCGACGAGCGCGATCGACGCCGAGGTAACGAGAAGGAATCGCCGCATAGAGCTGCCCTCCTTGAGAGACCGTTTCCGTGTGGGGGAGTCGGAATGCTATCCCACGGGCGGCGCGGATTCAATGCGGATACCATTAATCCCTTGCGTCTGGCCGCCCTCATCGTCGGATGCCTCCTCTGCAGCCCGCCGGCCCATGGACAGGAGCCGGCGGCGGCCCGGCCGGCGACCATTCGCGTCTTCATCGACTGCACGAACACCCCCTGCGACGAGAACTACTTCCGCACGGAAATGACGTTCGTCGAGCACGTCCGCGATCGCCAGAACGCCGACGTCCACATCCTGCTGACGAGCCAGCCGACGGGGGGCGGCGGCCGCGAGATCACGTTCGACTTCTTCGGCCAGGGCCGCTTCATCGGACGAGACGACCGGTTGACCGAGCGGTTTCTCGTCGCGGTTTCGCAGGACGAGATCCGGAGCGGCATGGTCCGCGTCATGTCGCTGGGCCTCGTGTCGTACCTGCTGGAGACGGAGGCGATCAGCAGGCTTCGCCTCACGACCGAGCCGGTCGATCCGGCGAAGACCGCCGCCGCGCTCGTGGACGACCCCTGGAATCGATGGAGCCTGAGGGCCAACCTGAACGGCAACTCGAGCGGCGAGCGGAGGTCGAAATCGTTCTCCTTCAACACCAACTTCAACGCGAACCGCACGACCGACGAAACGAAGGTCAATCTGAACGCGCGGCTGAATTACCGGGAGAGCCGGTTCGAGCTCGAGGAGGGCCGGCTGTACGTCGCGCCGAACCGCGACTACGGCGTCAACGGCCTCTGGGTGAAGTCGCTCGACGGCCACTGGTCCGCAGGCGTTCGCAGCAACTGGAACTCCTCCACCTACAACAACGTGGATTGGGCCTGGTCCGCGGCGCCCGCGATCGAGTGGGACCTGTTTCCGTATGCGGAGTCCACGCGGCGCCTGATGACGTTCAACTATTCCGTCGGCCCGCGGTCGTGGAACTACCAGGAGCCCACGATCTTCGGGAAACTCGAAGAGACGCGCGTGGAGCAGTCGTTCGAGATGGTGCTGTCGATGCGGCAGCGCTGGGGCACGGTCGGCAGCAGCATCGAGATCGCCTCCTTCATCCCGGACGTCGAGAAAAACCACGTCAGCATGTACGGAGACATCTCCCTCAACCTCGTCCGCGGGCTGTCGCTCAATCTGGGCGCGAGCTACGACTCGATCCGGGATCAGATCGGCCTGCGCGCCGAGGAGGCGACGAGCGAGGAGGTGCTCGTGAATCAGCGGCAGCTGGCCACGAGCTACCGGTACTACGTGTTCTTCGGCGTGAGCTACACCTTCGGATCGATCTTCAGCCCGATCGTCAACCCGCGCTTCGGGAACTAGTTTGGTCCCTGGTGCTTGGTCCCTGGTGCCTGGTCCGTCCTTAAGTCCCTGGTCCGTCCTTAAGTCCCTGGTCCATCCTTAAGTCCCTGGTCCGTCCTAAAGTCCCTGGTCCGTCCTAAAGTCCCTGGTCCGTCCTAAGTCCCTGGTCCGTCCTAAGTCCCTGGTCCGAACCAAGGACGAAGGACCAAGAACGGACCAAGGACCAAGAACGGACCAAGGACTTAAGGACGGACCAAGCACGAAGGACCAAGCACCAAGTACTACGAAGGACTACATCAGGCTCGATTGATGGTCGCCTGCAGCGGAATGCGCAGCGTGGCGCGCGTCCCGCGCTGATCGGTGCGGTTCTCGAGCGTCAGCGTCCCGCCGTGCCCCTCTGCGATCTGCCGGCTCAGCGCGAGTCCGATGCCCGATCCCCCGGGCTTGGTCGTGAAGAACGGGACGAACAGGTTGGCCGTGCTCGGCAGGCCCGGTCCCTCGTCCTCGACGAACAGCGCGAACACCCCGTCATCGGCGGTCCACCGCGCCGACACGCCGCCG
>DASTDQ010000169.1:0-5055 GCA_035710305.1 Vicinamibacterales bacterium
GCGCCCTGGTATCCGAAGACCGTCGAGAACACGGGAGTCTCGCGCTGGAGGAACTCGAATGCCGGGTACGAGAAGATTCCGCCGACCCACCCGCCGCGTGGATCGTCGTAGTTGACGTTGTGCCGGTTCGAGCCGTGCATCTCCCGCTTCTTCGTGTGCCAGGCCAGCGTGACGAGCGACTGCGGGTCGGATACCGGCAGCGACCGCATCAACATGGCATCCATGAAGCTGAAGATCGCCGTGTTCGCGCCGATCCCGAGCGCGAGTGACAGGATCGCGAGGGCGCTGAACACCTTGTTTCCCGCCAGCATGCGCACGCCGTAGCGCACATCCTGCGTAAGCTGTTCCAGCAGTGTCCAGCCCCATGCCGCGCGCGTGTCCTCGCCGACGATGGCGAGATTGCCCAGGTCCAGACGAGCGGCGCGACGCGCCTCGTGGATCGGGAGACCGTCGGCCGTGCGGTCTTCCGTTTCCTCGTCGAGATGGAACTGCAGCTCTTCGCGAAGATCCGCCTCTTTCTGGTTGCGTCGCAGCAGCCAGCCCAACTTGCGCAGGAGGGATTTCATGGCGCTTTACTCCGCCGGGTTGAGAATCAAGCCCATGGCACGCGCGAACGCCTGCCACTTCGACTGCTCGTTCTGGAGCTGCCTGCGCCCCGACGCGGTGAGGCGGTAGAAACGGGCGCGCTTTCCCTTGTCGGACAGCATCCACTCCGCCGAGATCCAGCCCCCGGCTTCGAGCCGGTGAAGCGCGGGATACAACGATCCGGTCTCCACCTGCAGGAGGTCTTGCGACGTCTGGCGGATGTGTTTCGCGATGGCGTGGCCGTGTTGCGGCCCGGCGGACAGCGTCCGCAGCAACAGCAGATCGAGGGTGCCTTGCAGCAGATCGACGCGGGATTGGGTCTTCCGGGTCATAGCGTAGGCATCCTACACAATACTTGCGTAGGATGTCTACAGAATGTTCGAGCCGCCTTCGAACGCGGCTCTTCAGCGCCTACGGCGAAGTACTTCCCCTAACCGCTGTCCCCTGCCCCCTGCCCCCGGCCCCCTGACCCGTGACCTCGAACGTGAAGCGAAGCGCGGGAATCTTGTTGCCGGGGTGATCGTCGGCGTAGGTCAGCTGCGGAAGGCGGTAGAGCAACTGCGGCTCGGTGGCCGGCCCCTGGTAGATACCGGGATAGAGATCGATGACGTGGACCCCGGGTGCGCCGCTCGCGGTGAAGTTGATCACGACGTCGCCCTGGCTGTTGAAGCCGCACACGTATCCCATGTAGGCGTTGTCGTAGGTGGCCACGTAGATGTTGTCGTATTCGGTCCAGCCGACGCCCTTCAGATGAATCGTGACCGGAGTGCCGACAGGACCGGATGTCGGCGAGATGCCGACGATGCTCGTCTCGATCGCAAAGGACGCGCGCGCAAGCGCGGCGTCGCCGTTGCGAAGCGTGAGCGTGTGCAATCCCCCGAGGTCCTCGGGGATGGTCACTGGCGCGTCCACGCGTCCGTCGCGACCGACCGTGACCTGGCCGAGTACTCGTTCGTCAGGTGCGAACCCTTCGCCGCTCACCCGGCTGCCGACGTGGGTCTGCCACGAAAGCTGCAGCGACGCTCCGGCCGGGAAACCTCCGCCGCGCAGCGTCGCGTGCGTGCCGACCGGACCCTGCGTCGGCTCGAGCACCAGCGTCGGTTGTCCGGGCTTCCCTTCCGAGGCTGGAATCGGCTGGCGCGGGTACGGCTCCGCGTACGCGGAGGACGGGCTCGCACGGCCTTCAGTCGTGTTGAACGTGAACTGTGGGCGCGGAAGGTGCGGGATCGGCGATTGCTCGTGGTTCAAATAGCCCTGTCCCTGATAGCCGGTCAGGAGCTTCACGACGTGCTGGCCCACCGGCCCTGCCGCGCGGAATCGCGCGACCGCGGAGCCCTTCGTCCCCGCCGCCGAGACGAAGCCGACGAGGTTGTTGTCCCAGTTCACCACCCACGTGCTCTCCATCGTCCGCCAGCCCAGGCCCTTCACCGCGATCTCGATCGGAGTGCCGGCGGGTCCCGACGCAGGGCGCATCTCGAAGCTTTGCGTCACCTCGATGCCGTTCTGCGCCACCGGCGTGCCATCGATCATCGCGACGATGTCGTGGACGCCGCCGTAGTCTTCGGGAATCGTGAACCGCGCCTCGAAGCGTCCGCCTGCATCGACCGTGGACTGGCCCAGCGGCAGCGAGGACTCGACGTACTTCTTTCCGCGGAAGTGGTAGTAGTCCTCGATGACCCAACCGCCGGTCACGGTCTTCCAGACGAGCTCGACAGTCTTGCCGGCAGGCAACCCGGAAGCGGACGCGCGGACGTCCGCCCCTACCGTGCGGGCGTCGTACTGAAGCTGCAGTGTCTGCGGAGAGGACTTCGGTGTCTCTGCCGCGGCGGACGGCGCTTCCGTTGAGGACGCGGTGGGCCGTGAGCAAGCGGCGAGCACGAGTAGCGCGCCCACTGATGCCGCACAACACAACCACCGTGGCATCGGCTTGTCCTATTGCTCGACGTTCGTGAACTGCTCGACGTTCGGGAACGGCGTGAACGACGCCGTTCGGCCGACGCGGGCGATCAAGGCAGAGGCGGACGTGGCGGCCCTCACGATGCCGCATCCTAGCGGATTCGACGCGTCGTTTCCAGGCGGACAGCGGAGTCCGGCTCTGAAGCCGGACCCCGTTGCCGCCGGCGTCAGTGTATCAATGTGAAGAAGACGTCCTGATCCGGACGAATCCCCCCATTCGTCTCGATCACCCTCCTCCAGTCTCCCCACGAGAGCAGGAAATCGAATCCCGGTCCGCTGGCGGTGGTTATCGCCTTCAGGTCGATGTAATCACCCATGTAATTCGGGTTGACGACGGGGTCATAGCCGACGGCGGGAAGCGAAGAGGTCGAGGTCGCTCGCTGATTAGGCCCGAACGAGAGACCCCTGTCTGTCGACCGCGCGTGATAGACGTCCATCCGAAAGTTTTCCGGATCCCGGCGCTGATCGTACCAGGCAACTTCGATTTCCCCATTGGCGTTCACGGCGACGTCCGGAAAGAACTGATCGTTATGGCCAGGGTCGCTGTTGACGCGTGTCGGCGCAGACCACGTGGACCCACCGTTTGTCGACCGCGTAAAGAATATGTCGGAGCCATCCGGCCCGGGAGGGTTCGCGTTGTACACGATGTACACGTCGCCGTTGACCGGATTTACGTCGATACGCGGGAACGAGTTCGTGCGGAAGTTCCCGCGCAGCCTTGCGTTCACCGGTGAACCGCCGAACCCGATCGGAGTCAGCGACGCAACCTCCACGGCGGGTCCAAACGTCGCGCCGCAATTCGTGGACTTGGCGACCACGATTGCCGGTCCAAGCGGAGGCAAACCAGGACCGGGAGGGGGTCCGAAGATCCTGAACCATGCAACATAGATCTCACCGGTTGGACCAACAGCGGGTTCCGATCCTTGAGTGGCGTGCGCAAAGGGTGAAATCTGCATCGGGACACTGAAGCTGGCGCCCCCGTCAGTCGATCGGGAAATGAAGATCGGAGGGTTCGGCGAGCCGCCAGGAGGAATCGTCCCGCCGAAGCTGGTCCAGCTCACGTACACGGACCCGTGACAGGCGCTGCCACTGACGTCCACGGCTATGAATTCCTTGTCCTGGGTACTGTTCACCCTGACGCCTCCGACCGCGGGATAGACAGTGGGTCCCCACGTCTGCCCACCGTCGGTCGACTTGTTGATGCCAATGGCGTTGGTGAAACCGGCAGGGCGCACCGCCGTCGTCACGCTCGTGAGATGAGCAACGTAAAAGTCTCCCGACCCGTCCACGACGAGTGCGGGGTCACCACCGTTCAGCTGCAGGGCTGGAGGAAAAACAAAGGGTGGAACCTTTCCCAGGTCCGTAAACGACGCCCCACCGTCAGTGGACAGGCTGTAGCCCATGAAGGTCGGAAACGTCCTGAATTCCCCCGAGTCGTTGAAGGTCACGACGACGTTGTTCCCGAATCCGGCAACTGACGTTTCGCTTTGTGTGCTGGTGTCTGACAGTTCGAACACGTCCTGTGCCGGATCATTCACCATCAACTGGAACTGGTTCGAGTTGAACGGTACGACAACGCCTGCATTGCCCCGCTGCAGCGGATGCAAAACGCTATTCAGCGCCGAAGTGCCGCTCAGATGAAGGGCCATGGTGAGCCCCGCCCCGGACAAGAAGGCGGCCTCGGCGGAATTCAGCAACTGTTTCGCGTTCTCCCGCCCCTCCGCCAATTCATCGTCGCTGTCTTGAGTGCGAACGCCGCTCGCGCTGAAGACTACGACCAGGATCGACACCACGAGCAACAGCATCCACGTGCGCAGGTGATCCATATTGCCCTCCTGTAGTTTCGAAGGTTGGACCAGGATTGCCCCGATATCGCAGTTCTGACGAGGACCCTTATACAACAAAGGGCTGGCACCCGATCAGGGATTACATGTGCGCACTGCTCAGCTGCCGCCCGCAACTGACCCCGATCTCCGTCACGAGGGTTCGAAAGAGCGATAAAGGCAACCCAGTAAGGCCGTATCCTGGCCGTTGCGCGTCGGCATTGCCCGGGTCATGATCCGAGGGCGCGCACACTCGACTTCTTCTGGAGTGTGCGAATCGCACGCGACGGTACTCGCGATCACTCCCAACGTTTCCGCCATGAGGTTCGTCGCAGCGGTCATCGTGCTGGCATGCGAGCTGAACGCGACGACCGCGTCAGCGCAGTCGCCTGACATCGACGAACTGATGCGGCGCGTTGGAACCTACGCCCAAAGGTTCGTCGACACATTCAGCAACGTCGTCGCCGAGGAACGGTACGACCAGCGGTTCGTGAGCAACAACCGCCGGCGCCGATTGACGTCTGACTTCCTCCTCGTGGCGTATCCAGGGAGCGCGGACGTCGTCATGACGTTTCGCGATGTTCGGGCAGTGGACGGCGAGCCGGTAAACGACCAGCAGGCGCGGATCACGGAGTTGTTCCTGGAACCGTTCGCGAACGCCCTCAAACGGGCACAAGAGATCCAGCGCGAC
>DASTDQ010000170.1:0-9070 GCA_035710305.1 Vicinamibacterales bacterium
TTCGTGCAGGAGCCGATCCGGTGGCTGCGGGCCATCACGAAGTACCGAGCCCACACGAGCGGGGCGCCGAACTTCGCCTACGACCTCTGCGTGGCGAAGACGACGCCCGAGGAGCGCGAGGGGCTGGACCTGTCGAGTTGGCAACTGGCCTTCAACGGGTCAGAGCCCGTCCGCGCGGAAACTGTCGATCGCTTCTCTCACGCGTTTGAACCCTTCGGCTTCCGGCGATCCGCGTTCTATCCGTGCTACGGGCTCGCCGAAGCCACGTTGTTCGTATCTGGTCCGGTGAAGTCTTCCGTCCCCGAGGTTCGCACGTTCGAGGCGGCCGGCCTGGAGCAGCGCCAAGCGATCTCTACGCCGGAGGGCGACGAGGGTGGTCGAACGCTGGTCGGCTGCGGGCGTACGTGGCTCGATCAGACGATCGTGATCGCAGACCCCGACACATCGAACCGGTGTCCGGACGGACGGATCGGCGAGATCTGGATCTCGGGGCCCAACGTCACGAAAGGCTACTGGGGTCGCGAAGAGGCGACGACGGCGACCTTCCGTGCACGTCTTGCCCACGGTGGAGAGGGACCGTTCCTGCGCACCGGAGATCTCGGCTTCTTTCACGGCGGAAGCCTGTTCATCAGCGGACGCATCAAGGATCTGATCATCATTCGAGGTCGCAACCATTATCCGCAGGACATCGAGCTGACTGTGGAGTCGAGCCACCCCATCTTGCGCCCCGGATGCGGAGCCGCATTCGCGATCGACGTCGACGGTGACGAACGGTTGGTCGTCGTCCAGGAAGTCAAGCGCAATTTCAAGGACGCGAACCTTCATGACGTGGTCGACGTCATCCGCAGGGCCGTGAGCGAGAATCACGAACTTGCGGCGCATGCCGTCGTGCTGATCAAGCCGGGGCGGATTCCGAAGACCTCGAGCGGAAAGATTCAGCGGCACGCGTGCCGGCAGGGTTATCTCGCCGGCGCGCTCGATCCACTCTTGTCCAGCGCGGCGGACGCCGCGGCCGAGGGAGCGACACCAGTCAGGCCGGCGGCAGCCAGTCTCCTGCAACAGACGCTCGCCGTGCTGGGACCGGCGGGCAGCCGCCCCGTCATGGAGTCGCATCTCCGGCACCGTGTAAGCGAGGTAGCCGCGGCAAACGGCGCCGGGCTCGACGCGATGAATGCCGAAGCCAGGCTCCGCCTCGGGCGAGTCCTCGAAACAGACCTCGGCGTGTCAGTGCCGGATGCCCTCGTGTTCGAGGCGACAAGCATCGAGGCCCTGGCCGCCAACCTGATCGACCTGGTCATCGGACGCGGCGAATCGGGCGAGTCGGGCGCCCGGCCGGACCCGACGCGACGCGTGGTCGCATAGCCACTGGAACGAACGTACCGTCAAGGAGAGCTGCCATGAACGATTCGAAGCGCGCCGCAACGCCCGAGCCACCACTGCGCCGGAGAGCGCGCCCCCAGGCCGTCGCTTTCTCGGAGATGGTCCTGACCAAGACCAGGACGCTCTCTCCCGAGCTCACGCTGCCGCTCGTGATCGAGCCCGCGATCGACAACGTCGATCTCGTGGCGTGGGCGCGGGACAACAGCGAGTACCTCGACAGGGAACTGCTGAAGCACGGCGCCCTACTCCTTCGCGGCTTCGAGACCAACCTCGACGTCTTCGAGGCGGCTGCCGGCGCCGTGTCGAAGGAGCTGTTCCGGGACTACGGCGACCTGCCGCAGGAGCAGGGCAAGGACGCCGTGTACCACTCCACGCCGTACCCCGAAAACGAGATGATCGACTTCCACAACGAGAGCTCTCATCTCAGGAGCTGGCCGGAGAAGCAGTTCTTCATGTGCGTGCTGGTTTCTGAGGAGGGCGGCGTGACGCCGATTGCGGACTGCCGCGAGGTGTACCGCCTCCTCAGCCCGGAGCTGCGGGACAAGTTCCACTCGAAGGGGCTCAAGTACGTCCGGAACTTCATCCCCAAACTGGACGTGTCCTGGCAGCAGTTCTTCCGGACCGAGAACCGGGCCGAGGTGGAGGCCAAGTGCCGGGAGACTGGCACGGACTTCACGTGGAAGGACGGCGATCGGCTCAAGATCGAGAGCTGGGCGCCCGGCGTCATCACGCACCCCAGAACCGGTGAGCTGGTGTTCTTCAACCAGGTGCGGCTCCATCACGTCTCGTGCCTCCCGGCCGCGTACCGCGAGTCGACGCTGAGCATGTTCGCGCAGGACGACCTGCCACGGAACGTGGTGTTCGGTGATGGCACGCCGATCACCGACGACGAGATCGCGCAGGTCGGTCTGGCCTTCGACAAGGCTGTGGTCGACGCCCCATGGCAGAAGGGCGACATCATGATGCTCAACAACATGCTCGTCGCGCACGGGCGCAGGCCGTTCAAGGGCAAGCGCAAGATCGTCGTGGCGATGGCCGACATGTGGAAGGTCGAGGACGTCCAATCGCGGCCGAAGGCCTGAACCCTTGCCCCCTGCCCTCTGCCCCCTGCCCCCTTCTTTACGATGAGCCTGCTGAAGACGGCGTTCGCGGCGCTGGACAAGGTACAGCGCGAGCAACTGCTGGAGGCTCATCTCCGCGATCGCGTGGCACGGGTCCTCGGTGTCAGCGTCGCCGAGGTGGATGCCCAGCGGCCGCTCGGCTCGCTGGGGCTGGACTCGCTCAAGGCCGTCGAGCTGCAGCACGGTCTCGAGCGGGAGCTGAGTATCACGCTGCCGATGGCCGACGTGTTGTCGGCCCGACACGTCGCCGATCTGGTATCCGGCGTGCTCGAGAAGATGATCGCCGGGGCGCCGTCATCCAGCAAGACGCAGCCCGGCGCGCCGCCGGCGCCGGCAGCAGACACGAGTCGCCTGTCTCGAGGACAGGAGGCATTGTGGTTTCTCCAGCAGCTCTCGCCCGACAGCGCGGCCTACAACATCGCGTACGCCATGCGCGTACGCTCGGCGGTCGATTCATCGAAGCTGAGACGCACCCTGCAGGTGCTCGTCGATCGTCACGCGTGCCTGAGGACCCGATTCGAGAACCGGAACGGACGTCCGTGGGCCGATGTCCGAGAGCGCGACGAGGTGAGTTTCACGGAAGTGGACGCCGCCGGTTGGACTGACGCGCGCCTGCAGCAGTATCTGACCGAGCAGAGCCACAGGCCGTTCGACCTCGCGCGCGGCCCCCTCTTCACCGTCCATCTGTTGACCCGTTCCGCGCGTGATCACGTCCTGTTGATTTGCGTCCACCACATCTCGGTGGACTTCTGGTCGCTCGTCGTGCTGACCGACGAGATGGGCCGTCTGTATGGGGCTGAAGACCCGCAGGCGGAAGCGAAGCAGCTGCCTCTTCCGGCGCCGTACGCCGAGTTCGTCCGGTGGCAGGACGGGATGCTCGGGAGCGACCCGGGCCGGGAGCACGAAACCTACTGGTTGAAACAGCTCTCCGGGACGCTCCCGGTCCTCAACCTTCCGACCGATCGGCCTCGACCGCCGGTACAGACCTACCGAGGCGCCTCCCACACGTTTCAACTGGGCCCGGAACTGACCCGGGCGTTGCACGACCTCGCCCGGCAGCAGCAGGTCACTCTCTATTCGCTGCTGCTCGCGACATTCCAATCGTTGCTGCATCGGTACACCGGCGATGCGGATGTGTTGGTCGGCTCGCCCGTGGCGGGGCGAAGCCGCGAGGGATTCGGCGGCGTCGTGGGCTACTTCGTCAACATGGTCGCCCTGCGTGGCGATCTATCGGACGATCCGACGTTCACCGAGCTTCTGTCCCGCACGCGCGCGATTGTTCTGGGAGCGCTGGCGCACCAGGACTTTCCTTTCGCTCTCCTCGTTGATCGTCTCGAACAGAATCGGGACCCGAGTCGGTCGCCCGTCTTTCAGGCCGCCTTTGTTCTCGAAAAGCCGCACATCCGGGAAGAGCTGGCCGAGTTCGTCCTGGGAGAGAGCGGCGCGACCATGTCTCTGGGCGGACTCCAGCTGGAGTCTCTGGCGCTCGAGCAGCGGGTTGCGCAGTTCGACCTGACGTTGATGATGGTCGAAGCCGGCGGCGGTCTCGCCGCGTCCATCCAGTACAACGCCGACCTGTTCGATCCCTCGACGATCTCCCGCCTCGCTCGACACTACCAGACGCTGGTCGAGGGCGTTTCCGCCGATCCCCAGCGCCGCCTGTCCGAGCTGCCGCTTCTGTCGGTTGAGGAACGTCGGCAGCTCCTCGAATGGAAGGGAGAGGTCGCGGACGTCTCACCGGCTGTGACGCTGCAGGGACTGTTTGAAGAACAGGTCGCGCGGACTCCCGATGCGGTGTCTGTCGCCTGGGATGGCGGGCAACTGAGCTACCGCGAGCTGAATCGCCGTGCCAATCAGCTCGCGCACCACCTCAGGAGACGCGGCGTCGGTCCGGAAACCCTGGTGGGCGTCTGCATGGATCGCTCGCCGGAGATGATCGTCGCGATCCTCGGCATCCTCAAAGCCGGCGGCGGCTACTTCCCGCTGGATCCCGGCTATCCACGGGACCGGCTGTCGTTCATGCTTCGCGACGGCGACGTGCGGCTGGTGCTCGGCAAGGACCAGTTGGCCGAGGCCTCAGGCGAGAGCACCGAGAATCCCGTCCCGTTGTCTACGGGGCAGAACCTCGCGTACGTGATGTACACGTCAGGCTCTACTGGCACTCCGAACGGCGTCGCCGTCAGTCAGCAGTCTGTGATCCGCCTCGTGGCCGACCCCAACTACGTCACGCTGACACCCAACGAAGTTGTCCTGCAGCTCGCTCCCAACACGTTCGATGCCGCGACGTTCGAAGTCTGGGCAAGCCTGCTGCACGGTGGAAGACTCGTGCTCGCGACCGACGACAAGCCGTCGCTGGAGCAGGTCAGCCAGATGCTCGCGAAACACCGCGTGTCGACGCTCTGGCTGACGTCGGGTCTGTTCCACCAGCTCGTGGATCACGACATCGACGCCTTCGGCACCGTTCGTCAGCTCCTGGCCGGCGGCGACGTGCTGTCGGTCAGCCACGTGCGGAACGTGCTGACGCGATTCCCGTCGTGCCGCGTGATCAACGGGTACGGGCCGACAGAGAACACGACGTTCACCTGCTGCTATCCCATGCAGGGGGACAAGGCCGCGCCTGCGGTCTCTGTGCCGATCGGGCGCCCGATCACCGGGACCGAAGTGTTCGTGGTGGACCGGCATCAGCACGCGGTGCCCGTCGGAGTGTCCGGAGAACTGCTGACCGGGGGGACCGGGCTGGCGCGCGGGTACCTCGGCCGTCCATCGCTGACGGCAGAGAGATTCGTTCCGAGCACGCTCAGCGAACACGGAGGGGCTCGTCTCTACAAGACGGGCGATCTGGTTCGCTATCTGGAGAGCGGCGCGATCGAGTTCCTGGGCCGTCTCGACTACCAGCTGAAGATCCGCGGCTTCCGCGTCGAGCTCGGCGAGATCGAAACGGCGTTGACAAGCCATCCGATGGTTCGCGGCAGCGTCGTGGTTGCGCAGGCCGGCCCGACGGCCAAGCGCCTGATCGCCTACCTGGTGGCCGAATCGGATCGCACTCCTTCGACCAGCCAGTTGCGGGAGTACCTGGCGCAGCGCCTGCCCGACTACATGGTTCCAGCGGTGTTCATGACGCTGGACGCCTTCCCGCTGACGGCCAACGGAAAGGTGGACCGGCGCGCGCTGCCGGCACCCGACCAGTCTCGTCCCGAGCTGGACAGCCAGTTCGAGGCACCGCGCCCAGGGAGCGAGGCGCAGCTGGCGGCGATCTGGTCCGAGCTGCTGGGCGTCGATCGGATCGGCCGTCACGACAACTTCTTCGAACTCGGCGGCCACTCGCTCATCGGCACCCAGGTCGTGTCCAGGGTGAGGGACATCGCCCGCGTTGACGTGCCGCTGAGGCATCTGTTCGAGCGGCCGACGGTTGCCGGCCTCGCGGAGTGGCTCGACAAGGCTGCGGCGGACCAGCAGGAACGCCGCGATCCCGCGCTGTTACCCCAGGCCGGCGATGAGCCGCCGGTCATGTCCTTCACACAGGAGCGGCTGTGGCTGCTCGAGCAACTGATCCTGGGTACACCGGTCTACAACATCCCGGCGGTGATCCGGTTGAAAGGCGCGCTCAATGTCACGGCCCTCGGCCAGGCGATCGACGAAATCAGGCGACGTCACGAGGTGCTGCGCACGAACTTCCGTACTGTAGAGGGCCAGCCGGTTCCAGCCGTGAGCCCCGCGTCGGCCCGCACCGTGCCGATCGCAGACTTGAGCGTTCTGGCACACGACGTCAATGCGGCAGCCGTGCGAATGCTGATCAGAGCGGAGGCGCTCCGCCCGTTCGATCTGGCCGGCGACCCGCTCATTCGGATCTCCCTCGTCCGGCTGGGCGCATCCGAGCACGTGATGCTCGCCACCATGCACCATGTCGTCTCGGACGGATGGTCCATTGGCATCCTGATGCGGGAGCTGGCCTCGCTGTACCGTGCGTTCTGCTCGGGCACGCGATCCCCGCTGGCGGAGCCGGCCATCCAGTACCGGGACTTCGCGCACTGGCAGAGGCGCTGGCTGCAGGGTCGGACGCTGGACGAGCAGCTCACGTATTGGACGAACGCGTTGTCCGGCGCCCGCACGTCGATCGAGCTGCCCATCGATCGCTCGCGCACGTCGCCGCCAAGCTATCGCGGCTCGACGGAAAGCCGGTTGCTGCAACCGGAGCTCGTCACGGCCCTCCACGCCTTCGGCGCCGAACGCGGCCTCACGCCCTTCATGGTCATCCTGGCTGCGTTGGACATCCTGCTCGCACGGATGTCTCGACAATCCGATCTCGTCGTCGGGACGGTGATCTCGGGACGGACGAGGACAGAGATCGAGCCGCTCATAGGCTGCTTCATGAACTTCCTGCCGCTTCGCACGACCGTCGCACGCGACGCGAGCGGCGAGACCGTCCTTCAGCAGGTGCGGACAACTGTGCTGGACGCCGACGCGCACCAGGAGTGTCCCTTCCAGAAGATCGTCGAAGCCGCCAGGCCGGAGCGAAGCAGCAGCCAGAATCCGCTGTACAACGTTTCTTTCCAGTTCGACAACTATCCGCAAGGCCACTCGTTCACTGACACGCTGGAGGCGTCCTTCGAGACACCCCATCGGCAGATCTCCCAGCTCGATCTGCGCTTCGTGGCGTCAGAGACGCGGGACGGGACGGTGCTCTCGTGCGAGTACGCCACGGATCTGTTCGACCCCGAGACGGTACGCGGGCTGCTCGAAGCCCTGGACGCGATTCTGGGGAAGCTCATTCAGGAGCCGGCGGCCAGCGTCGGGGAGTTCCCCGTTCCCGAGTCGCTCTTGCGTCGCGCCCAGCCGGAAACCGTTGCCATTGCCGCGACCTTCACCGCGGAGCCGGTCGAAGAGTCGATCGCGTTCTGGACGGACCACCTGGACGTACCGTGCACCACGCAGTTCGCTCCCTTCGGTCAGGTCTTTCAACAGTTGCTGGCACCCGACAGCCTGCTGGCCGCGAATCGGCGGGGGCTGAACGTGGTACTGGTTCGCTTCGAAGACTGGCAGTCGTCGAATCTGCAGCGGGAAGTCGAAGAGCTCGGCCGCGCCGTGACGATGGCCGCCGAACGGATCGCGACCCCCTGGCTCGTGTGCATCTGTCCTTCGTCTCCGGCGACTCTGTCGGATCCGGCGCAACAGGCCCTGCACGAGCGCATGGAAGTTCTGCTGGCCTCGCGCCTGCAGGACACGAACGGGGTCGCGTTGTTCAGAACAGGGGACCTCGCGCGCGCCTATCCAGTGCCGGATTACTACGACCGTCACGGAGACGAGATCGGGCGCGTTCCCTACACACGTGCGTTCTTCGCGGCGCTCGGGACCGCCATCGTCAGGCACATCGCCGCGATCAAGCGCAGCCCGTACAAAGTCATCGTCCTCGACTGTGACCAGACACTGTGGAGAGGCGTCGTTGGCGAAGACGGCGTCGATGGCATCGCCATCGGCTCCGCGCACAAGGCCCTGCAGGAGTTCATGGTCGCGCAGCACGATGCTGGCAAGCTGATCTGTCTCTGCAGCAAGAACCAGGAATCGGACGTCCTGGAGGTATTCGACCGCCGGGACGACATGGTGCTGCGACGTGACCATCTCGTGTCCTGGCGTATCAACTGGCAAGCGAAGTCACAGAACATCCGATCGCTGGCCGACGAACTGCAGCTGGGCCTCGACAGCTTCGTGTTCCTGGACGACAGTCCGGTCGAGTGCGCCGAGGTCCGGGCCAACTGCCCCGAGGTTCTGTCGCTGCAGATTCCGACGGCGGCCGGGCAGATGCCTGCGTTTCTCCGGAGCGTCTGGGCGTTCGACCACGTGCGGACCACGTCCGAGGACCGCCAGAGAACGCGACTCTATCAGCAGAACGCCGAGCGGGAGCGGCTGCGGGAGAAGTCGCTGACCTTCGCGGATTTCATGGCCGACCTCGATCTGCAGGTGACGATCGACCCGATGTCGCCGCCGCAGCTGTCGCGAGTGTCGCAGCTGACCCAGCGAACGAATCAGTTCAACGTCCACAAGGTGGGCCGCTCCGAAGTCGAGCTGGATGCGTTGTCACGCGAGGCGAACACGCACTGTCTCACAGTGGGCGTGTCGGACCGGTTCGGAGACTACGGACTGGTCGGCGTCGCCATCTGCGAGTCGGGCGCCGAGCACCTCACCGTCGATACGCTCCTCCTCAGTTGTCGGGCTCTCGGCCGGGGCGTCGAACACCGCGTGCTCGCGCGGCTGGGGGAGATGGCCGCGGACAGGGGGCTCGCGCACGTTCGAATTCCGCTCAAGCCGACCGACAGAAACCAGCCGGCTCTCGAGTTCCTGACCAGCGTCGGCGCGCGTTACAGCCAGCCGAACGGGGACGGCATCGACTTCGTGATTCCGACGCAGGAAGCGCGAGCGGTGACGTTCCAGCCAGTCGCGGCCGCAGAGACTACCCCGGAGGAAACGACGACCGAGCGAGCCGCGCCGGCCGCACGGGCCGGCTGGAGCGCGGCGCGGCTGTCCGAGATATCTGCGCGGCTGCTCGATGTACCGACGATCCTCGGGGCCATCGA
>DASTDQ010000171.1:0-3802 GCA_035710305.1 Vicinamibacterales bacterium
GAGTGTCCTCAAGAAATGACTCCCGACCCCATTTTCTCCCGACCCCGTGACAGCGTAGTGTAATGCCATGGACGAGGGTCCGGCGCGCAACGTGAATCACCGTAACCATGTCGGCCCGCAGCAGCGGGTGCTGTCGGAAACGGCGAGCGCACTGGCCGAATCCGACACGCTGGAGGCGGCCGCTCCCCGGATGCTCGAGGCCGTGTGCCGGGCGCTCGACTGGCAGTTCGGCGCCATCTGGGAGGTAGACCGCGCCAAGAACGTCCTGCGCTGCGCCGGCACGTGGCATCAGCCGGCCCCGCAGCTCGAAGAGTTCTCGAAGGCCACGCGGGAGGCCACCTTTCCGGCGGGCGTCGGCCTTCCCGGACGCGTCTGGTTGCACCCCGAGCCCGCCTGGATTCCCGACGTCACCCGCGATCCCAACTTTCCCCGCGCGCCATTCGCCGAGCGCGCGGGCCTGCACGCGGCGTTCGGCCTGCCGATCCTTCAAGGCTCGAGCGTCGTCGGCGTCATGGAGTTCTTCAGCAGCGAGATCTTCGAGCCGACTGCCGATCTGAAGTCGTTGATGACCATGATCTGCGGTCAGATCGGGCTCTACGTCGAGCGGAAGTGGACGGCGGAGGAACTCGACCGGTTCTTCAAGCTGTCATTGGATCTGCTCTGCGTGGCCACCTTCGACGGGTACTTCGTGCGGGCGAACCCGGCGTGGCAAACCCTGCTTGGTTACACGGAGGACGAGCTGCGCGTGTCGCCCTTCATGGACTTCGTGCACCCCGACGACAAGGCGGCCACGATCCAGGCGATGTCGGCGCTGCTGACCGGCGAGCACGTGCTGGACTTCGAGAACCGGTACCGATCGAAGGGCGGATCGTACCGGTGGCTGCAGTGGAGGTCCGCGCCGTTCGCCAAGCAGGGGCTGATCTACGCGGCCGCCCGCGACGTGACCGAGCGCAAGCTGGCGGAAGAGGAGCGGGAGCGGCATGCACAGGACCTGCAGCGCCTCGTGAAGGAGCTGGAGGTCTCGCGCCAGCGCGCCGAGCAGGCCACCGTGGCGAAGGGCGAGTTTCTCGCCAACATGAGCCACGAGATCCGGACGCCGATGAACGCCATCATCGGCATGACCGACCTCGCGCTGCAGACGAAGCTGACGGCCCAGCAGCGGGATTACCTGCGGGCGGCCAAGGAGTCCGCCGAGGCGCTCCTGACGATCATCAACGACATCCTGGACGTGTCGAAGATCGAAGCACGGAAGCTGACGCTCGACCGGTCTCCGTTCCGCTTCCGCGACGCGGTTGAGGACAGCGTGAGGCTGCTCGCGCCGCGCGCCGATCAGAAGGGATTGGAGCTGGCGTGCCGCATCGCGCCCGACGTGCCGGACGCGCTCGTCGGCGACGCCGGCCGCCTTCGTCAGGTCATCCTCAACCTGGTGAACAACGCGATCAAGTTCACCGACGAGGGCGAGGTCGTCGTGGACGTGTCGCTGGACGACCGGACGGACGAGACCGCGACGCTGCGGTTCCTGGTCAGGGACACCGGCATCGGCATCGCACCGGAAAAGCAGTGGGAGATCTTCGGCGCGTTCGTGCAGGCCGACGCGTCCACGACGCGGAGGTACGGCGGGACGGGCCTGGGCCTGACGATCTCCGCGCAGCTCGTCGAGATGATGGACGGACGCCTGTGGGTGGAGAGCGACGTCGGCAAGGGGACGAAGTTTCACTTCGTCGCGCAGTTCGGGATCCACAAGGGCGCGACCGAGGCAGCCCACTCGACCGCCGGGAGCCTGCGTGACCTGCGCGCGCTCGTCGTGGACGACAACGAAACGAATCGGCTGATCCTCGGCGAAATCCTCGCCAGCTGGCAGATGCAGGCCTCGGCCGTCGGCGGCGCGGCGGCGGCGTTGGCGGCGCTGTACGACGCGGCGGACCGGGGGCAGCCCTTTCACCTCGTACTGACCGACGCGCTGATGCCCGACGTGGACGGGTTCACGCTCGCGCAGCAGATCGCGCGCGACGGCAGGCTAAGCGGGGTCAAGATGATCCTCCTGACGTCGGCGGGATCCTCGTCGGGGCGCGGACGACCGACGGGACATTTCGCCGCGCAACTGGCGAAGCCGGTCAAGCAGTCCGATCTGCTCGACGCGATCGTCACGGCCTTCGCGGCTCCGGGCGGACCCGAGCCTCCGCGCGAGCGCCGGGTGCGCGGGCCGCGCCGGAAAGTGACGCGCTCGCTGCGCGTGCTCGTGGCGGAAGACAACCCCACCAACCAGAAGCTGGTCGTGGCGCTGCTGAAGCAGCAGGGGCACCGCGTGTCGATGGTCGGCAACGGCCGCCTGGCCGTCGAGCGGGCCGCGAAGCAGCGCTTCGACGTGATCCTCATGGACGTGCAGATGCCCGAGATGGGAGGCTTCGAGGCCACTGCGGCAATCCGGGAGCGCGAGCGCGCGACGGGCACGCACACGCCGATCGTGGCGCTGACCGCGCACGCCATGGCGGGCGACCGCGAGCGCTGCCTGGAGGCGGGCATGGACGGCTACATCTCCAAGCCTCTCAGACCGGACGAGCTGTTCTCGACGATCGACTTGATGGCCCCTTCCGGCGGCGCCGGCCCGACACAGGAGCGCGGACTCAGCAATGCCGGGCGCGTGGACCTCACCACTCTGCTGGCCAACTTCGGCGGACGCGCGTCCGTCGTCAAGGGCGTGATCGACGTCTTCCTCGAGGACGCGCCGAACATGCTGGCTCGGCTGAAACAAGCGACCGATGCGAAGGACGCCGGTGAACTGGCCTCGGCCGCCCACGCAATCAAGGGCTCGGCCGGGTTGTTCCTTCAAGGCTATGCGTACGAGAGCGCGCGCCGGCTGGAACACTACGCCAAGGCCGGGGATCTCAGCGAGCTCGACGCCGCTTACGCGGACGTCGAAGGAGGCGTCTCGCGATTGATGGTCGAGTTGCGCTCAATCAGGAAAGCCCTCGGGGAGAAGAAGGACTAGCTATCTTTGGTCCTTGGTCCTTGGGGCTTCGTTCTTGGTCCGTCCTTCGTTCTTGGTCCATGGTCCGGCGTCTACAGGACCTTGGACCTTGGACCAAGGACGGACCAAGGACCAAGGACGGACCAAGGACCAGGGACGGACCAAAGGACCAGGCACCAAGGACCAAGGACCAATTACGCGCCGAGCAAGACGGCGAGGTCGCGCACGCTCGAGAGCTGCTCGAGGCCGTTGACGCGCTCGATGACGGTCTCGCATCGCCGGGCGCCGAGCACGGGAGCCATGAGGCTCCGTGCCTTGGCGTTCACGCCCGCCGTGTCGAGCGGGTTCTCCTTCGTTCCGGGCGCGTGTCGCGTGAAGTGGCTGACCACGCGGCCGTCGCGAAGCTGCACCTCCACCCGCGCGCTTCGCGGCGCCGCCGGGTCCATGAGCGAGCGATCGGCCACCAGCCGCACGCGCGACTTCGCCGCCAGGACCTGCGGGTCCTTCATGCGCTCGTAGGAGTGGCTCGCGTCGAACGACACCGTGCCGTCGATGAGCGCCACGGCAACGAGGTGCTGCAGGTTCACGTCGGGCATCGAGCGGTTGTCCACGATGCGCGCGCCGTCGTCGGGAAGCGTGGCCGTCACGCGATCGACCGTCTCGACGGTGAAGCCGTGCTGGCGGCGCAGCGTGAGAAACGCGTCGAGCGCCGCCTGAATCGGATACCCCACCGAGAACGTCTTGATCGCCGTTTCGGTGGCGAAGAATCGCGTGCCCAGGCCGCGCGCCATCTCCTCGGGACGCGGCTCGGCGGAGTGTGCCTCGAGCGCGTTG
>DASTDQ010000172.1:0-2093 GCA_035710305.1 Vicinamibacterales bacterium
CGGCGGCGCCGACATCGGCCCCATCGCCCAGGCGGGCCGCGTCCCGACGATGGCCTATGTCGGCGATGCCGCGCGCTTTTTCGTCATACATCACTCGGCCGCGGACACCGTGGATCGGATCCAGCCGGAGGAGGTGTCCAAAGCGGTCGCCGCGATCGCCGTGGTGGCGTACGCGGTCGCGGAGATGCCTGAGAGGCTTCCGAAGTAGGCGAGCGGCTGGTTACTGTATCTCGGTCAACGAGACGTTCAGGATTCGAGCCTGTCGAGGCGCGTGCTGCCACTGCACCAGGATCGGGCTCTGGTAGAGGCCCTCGACGATCTGAGGCCGGCCATCTTTCTCGGAGACCAGCAGGCTGACGGAGCGGCGCATGCGGAAGAAGCGCGCGGCCGGAAACGCGAGCGTGCGCGCGACGACCTTCTCGACGATCGAGCCTCGCAGTCCCAGCGTGTCGAGCCCCTTGTTGAGCACGCGCACCAGGTCGTACTTCGCGTAATCGAGCGTCTTGGCCGGCACCGCGCGCGGGTTGGCGAGCGCGTGCCGCGACTTCTCGGCAAAGAAGCGGAGCGGGCTGCGCAGCACCTCGGCGAGGTCGTGGCGCATCAGGAGCGTCTCGTACTCGTTGACGGTGAGCGCCGAGTGGCGCTCGAGCGGATCGAGGGCGAGCCGCAGCCGTCCCTTGGCCATGTCCGCGCTGCTCACGAACTGCGTCAGCTGCTCGTAGATGCCGAGGCGCGGATCCTTGAGGTTGACCGAGTCGATCGGGTGCGGAGAGAGCGGAACCTCCAGGCGCATGCGGCGGACGAGCCTCTCCCGGTTGAACGCGATCAGCCTGGTCAGCCGCCGGCGCGGCTTCCCGCCGTTCACGCCGTCGAGATCGACCCAGCAGACCTTTTCGCCATCCCGGTTCGGATGGGAGACGCAGGTGCGCAAGCCGCCGGCGATGAACGCCAGGTGAGAATCCGCGTTGCGCGGCTCCACGGCGCGCTGCGCCGCGTCCAGGTCGTTGCGCCGCTCGAGACGATCGTGGGCGTAGCCGGCCCCTTCGGGGAACAGCGTCCGCAGCGCCTCCACGTAGTTCGAGATGTGCTGCGCGCTCAGGCCGGCGACCAGTCTGCGGTCGAGGAACCCGGCGGTCGTATGGAACGACCAGTACTGACAGTTCCGGAAGGGCGCCAGAGCCTCGTGCTCGGCGGCAAAATGGGATCGAAGGTCAACGACATCGAAACGCGCCCTGGGGGCGAGTTCGAGCGTGACGTCGAGTGGCTTCGCGGCCATCAATCGGGGAGCGCCATCCCGGCGGCGACGCCGTGACGGCTTTCGTAGAGTAACACAGTGCCGCCGGGATTTCGCGCCCGCGGGCGGCAGTGGTCTTTCAGGGTTGTTCGACGTACGATGTCGGCGAACCGAAATCGACGCGACGAAGCGAAGGAGGCGGCGTTATGCGCGGGAACGCTCAGGTGATTGCACAACTCAACCAGGCCCTCAAGGAGGAGCTCACGGCGATCAACCAGTACTTCCTGCACGCCGAGATGTGCCACAACTGGGGGTACCACGGCCTGGGCGACTTCATCAAGAAGCAGTCGATCGACGAGATGAAGCACGCGGAGGAGTTGATCGAGCGGATCCTGTTTCTCGACGCGACGCCCCAGATGGAGTACATGGAGCTGAACGTCGGCGTGAACGTGAAGGGACAGCTCGAAGCCGACCTGCAGCTCGAGACCAACGCCGTCGCCATGTACAACAAGGCGATCCAGATCGCGCGCGACGCCGGGGACGACCAGTCCCGGGAGCTGTTCTCCAAGCTCCTCAAGGACGAAGAGCAGCACGTTGACTGGCTCGAGTCGCAGCTCCACATGATCAAGGAGATGGGCTACGAGCGGTACCTGTCGCTGCAGACCGCGGGCTCGAAAGACTAACTACCCGTCCTTCTTCTGATGCGCCACGTTGCGGAACGCGAGGCTCCGCGCGGGAAGCTGCCACACCGAGCGGATCGCCTTCGCGAGCTCAGGGTCATCGGCTGACAGGCGCTCGGCCAGCGTCGACAGCTTCTGCTCGATGCGCGCGAAGCGGGCCTCGTACTTCTCGAGATCCT
>DASTDQ010000173.1:0-2145 GCA_035710305.1 Vicinamibacterales bacterium
GAAGGCGACGGGGTTTCCGATCGCGAAGATCGCCGCCAAGCTGGCTCTCGGCTACCGGCTCGACGAGATCCCGAACGACATCACCCGCGAGACCCCGGCCTCGTTCGAGCCCACCATCGACTACATCGTCGTCAAGTTCCCGCGCTGGAACTTCGAGAAGTTCCCGCAGGCGGACCCGACGCTGACGACGCAGATGAAGTCGGTCGGAGAGGCGATGGCGATCGGCCGCACGTTCAAGGAAGCGTTCCTGAAGGCCGTGCGTTCGCTCGAGCTCGGCCGCAACGGGAGCATTTTCCCGGGCCGGTCCGAAAACCTCGACGAGGAGGATGAGTCGTCCCTGCGGCAGAAGCTGGTGGTGCCGAGCGATCGCCGGATGTGGGCGGTCTTCCGCGCGCTGGTTCGAGGCTGGGACGTCGCGGCGATTCACGACCTGACGAAGATCGACCCGTGGTTCCTGCGGCAGTTCGCCGACATCGTCGAGTTGCGGAAGATGGCCGATCTCGGCGAGTTCCGGGAGATGTCGGTGGACCTTCTGCGGACGCTGAAGCGCAGCGGGTTCGCCGACGCGGACATCGCCGCCGTGTACGGGATCGACGAGAGCCTCGTCCGGCAGCGCCGGATCGACGAAGGTCTCGTGCCGGCCTACAAACGGATCGACACGTGCGCCGCCGAGTTCGAGTCGTTCACTCCGTACATGTACGGCACCTACGAACAGGTGGACGAATCGGACCCGACGCCGCGGAAGAAAGTCGTCATCCTTGGCAGCGGCCCGAACCGGATCGGTCAGGGCATCGAGTTCGACTACTGCTGCTGTCACGCCGTCGCCGGGTTCGGCCAGGAAGGGTTCGAGACGGTGATGGTCAATTGCAACCCCGAGACCGTCTCGACTGACTACGACACGGCCGACCGGCTGTACTTCGAGCCGTTGACCTTCGAGGACGTCATGGCCGTGATCGAACGCGAGCGCACCGCGGGGGGAGACGTTGCCTGCGTCGTGCAGTTCGGCGGGCAGACGCCGCTCAAGCTCGCGCTGCCGCTGCTCGAGGCAGGGGTGACCATCCTCGGCACCTCTCCCGATTCGATCGACCTGGCCGAAGACCGCCAGCGGTTCTCGCAGTTGCTGCGCGACCTCGGCATCACGCAGCCGCAGAGCGGCACGGCGGTCACCCGCGAGGAGGCGCGCGAGGTGGCCGAGCGCATCGGGTACCCGGTCGTCGTCCGGCCGTCCTACGTGCTCGGCGGGCGCGGCATGGCGATCGTGTTCGATTCCGGTGCCCTCGACTCGTACATGACGGGCGCGGTGGACGTCAGCCACGATCGTCCGGTGCTGATCGATCGCTTCCTCGAGGACGCCTACGAGTTCGACGTGGACGCGGTGGCCGACGCCGACGGCGCGGTGGTCATTGGCGGCATCATGGAGCACATCGAGGAAGCGGGCATTCATTCGGGCGACAGCTCCTGCGTCGTGCCCCCGTTCATGGTGGCGGAGCGGCACGTGGCGACGATGCGGGACTACACCCGCCGCATCGCGCGCGCGTTGAAGGTCGTGGGGCTGATGAACATTCAGTACGCGATCAAGGACGACACCGTCTACGTGCTCGAGGTCAATCCGCGTTCCTCGCGAACGGTTCCCTACATCTCGAAGGCCACGGGCGTGCCGATCGCCAAGATTGCCGCCCGCGTGGCGGCCGGCCGCACGCTGGCGGCGCTGGGACTGACCGAGGACCTGACTGCCGCCGGCGTGTTCGTCAAGAGCCCGGTCTTCCCGTTCGTCCGTTTTCCCGGCGTCGATACCATCCTGGGCCCCGAGATGAAGTCCACCGGCGAGGTCATGGGCGGCGCCGACAATTTCGGGTCGGCTTTCGGCAAGGCGATGATGGGCGCAGGGCAGCGGCTGCCCGAGAAGGGCAACGTGTTCATCAGCGTGAACAACCAGGACAAGCCGTCAGTGCTGCCCGTCGCGCGCGACCTGTCGCAACTCGGCTTCACGCTGGCGGCCACGCGCGGCACGGCTGCGTTCCTGCGCGCTCACGGGCTCGAGGTCGAGGTCATGTACAAGGTGAACGAGGGCCGGCCGAACGTCGCGGACCACCTCGTGAACCGCAGCATCGACATGGTGATCAACACGCCGCTCGGACGCGAGTC